>VGNF01000176.1 GCA_016866195.1 Chloroflexota bacterium
CCCCGAACAGACGCGCGTTGTAGATTGCCAGGGTGACCTGCTCGGCCAGCGTGGAGAGAATTTGAATATCCTCCTGACCGAACGCGTTGGGGACTTTGCTCTGCACGTCCAGCACCCCGAACGGTCGGGCGCCGCTATGCTTTAAGGGGAGTGCGATTTCGCTGCGGGTTTCTGGCAGATCAGGGTTGTCAAAAAATACGGCATCTGCGCCGGTGTCCAGCGCGATGCGAGCGGATCCGCTTCCGGCGGCATACCCCACGATGCCGACCTGACCAACTTTCAATTTGTGATTTCGTTCAAGCATTCTCTTTCCGCCCTCGCTGTTGGATGCAACCAGAACAGCGAATTCATTCGAGAGATCCAGCAGGAAAATGCCCACATGATAATACCCAAACTGCAGGCTGATTTCGTTGGCGATACGAGGAAGTAGATTATCCAGGGCCTGGGTCTGATTGATGACGCGCGAAACCTGCGCGATGGATTCAAACTGCCGCGCTCGAAATTGAAGTTGTTCGTTCACAGCCGCCAGATCCGATGTGCGTGCCTCCACTCGTTGTTCAAGTCCGGAGAGAGTTTCGCGCAAACGATCGGTCATCGTGTTGAATGCCTGGGCCAGGTTGCCGATTTCATCGCTGGAAGTGACCACGGCACGGGCGGCGACATCCCCTTCCACAATCTGATTGGCGGTTTGCGTGAGTCGGATGACCGGTCTGGCGATTACTTGCCCGATGATCAGGCTGACCAGGACTGCGCCGGCGAACATCCCAACCGCAAGCAGCAGAAGCAGGCGGAAAGTCGTAGCGACCTGGGCGGTGGTTTCTGCGCGGACCTGGGCAATGGCCCCCTGCAATTCTGAGGTCGGGACGACCAGCGCAAGGTTGTATCCTGTTTCCTTGACTGGGGAATATGTAATATAGGTTTCAATTCCATCGAGGTTCAGGATGTTCAAACCAGCTCCGCCAGCGACCATGCGGCTGGTAAGGGCGGAGAGGCTTTCCGGTCCTTGACCCAAAACAGATTGCTTGAAATACTCCTCCGGGGGGAGATCCTGCGGGTTGATCCCGAACAGGTCGTATCCGCTCGGCGGCATGGATATTATCCGGCCGGCATCGTCGAGCATAAATGCATAACCCGTTTGTCCGATCCGTATCGCGGATACTTGTTGTGTAATCTCGATCAACTGGATGTCGGCAGCGATCACACCGTTGAATTCATTTCCAAAATACACCGGGGAGGCGACGGTGACGACCAATCCACCACCGGTGGCATCCACGTACGGGATCGTCCACTTTGTCAGGCGGTTTGGATTGAAATCGGGGGAGGTAATGCGGTAGTTTGGACGCGAAGTTGCATCGAAGTCCGGTGGAATCAAAGTGGCAAGACTGATATTTGGATAGTAACGAACGGTTTTACGAGGATCAATGTAATAAACCGCCAGCACGGAGGGATTTGATTCGATCAGTTCCGGCGCGCTCAAGTCCAGGAAGGCGCTTGTGTTCAGATCGGTCAGGAGCGCATCATCCAAGGTCGTGTTAACGGGGACAAATACGGAAGCTGTGTCTGTTGACGAGTTGCCATATTGACCTTGCTCCAGGGGAATGAGCTGTGTGCGGGCATCCCAAAGGGTTCCAAGGCTCAGCAATGCACTCCGGCTTTGAAGTGATTCCCTTTGAAAGGCAAGGCTCGCGACATCGTTTGATACACGTGCAAAGAACTGGTTGGCCTGATCCGCTTCCAGATATACCGTATTGGCCAGTTGTTCCTCAGCCAGCAGCTGAACGCTGGTCTCCAGGCGTCTGGAAATAGTGTCGATGATGATGCTCGATCGATTGACAGCAAGCAGGGACAGCACGCCAATGGAGATTCCACCGGTAGACAGAATACCGATCACGATCTTCGTTCTGATATCCAATCTGGGAAAATCACGTATCAGAAAGAAACCAAGCGCAAGCAGAGTGCTGATCGCCATTCCCCAGCGAAGGTCCATTGATCCAGCAAGCGGTCGATTGGGCGGTCCCAATTGGTCGAAGACCAGGCTCGAGATGGTCAGGATCAGCCCGACCAGCATGGTCCGGCTGATGTAACGTCGAGGGATGGAAGTCAGCGCGCATCCGCCAATCAGTGCGAATGCAGTAATGGCATGAGGCACTCCCAACCCGGCTTGAATGACCGGTAGAATTAGGGCAAGCAGGGAGATCGTCCCTATGGGTGTCCCGATGAAGAGCGTTGCGCCCAGGTTAACGCGACGCAATCCCGCTAACCAGAAAAGTGAAAGGGATACAAGAAAAATCGGCAGGAAGGTTCCCAATACCACCAGGGCGCCGGTGAACAGAGCATAGATTGCGGCAACGCCGAAGAGGACTGTGGATACGATGCCAAACAGAGTCGCGTCCCGGCTTTGGCGAACATCTTTCATTAGAGTGGATAAGGACCGATCCTTGTTCACTTATGCTCCTTGTTGCTTGCCTGACCTTGCTGATGTGTCTCCGGTGTTAATCTGTAAGGTGATGTCGGAGTTTCCAAGCACACGCTCAAGCTCATTGATGGTGCTTTCGAGGATGTTTTCCACGGTCAGGGCGGAGCTGATGCGGCTCGTGGCTTCTGAGATCGTTTGCTCCTTGGCAGCTCGCCTCCGGCTTTCCTCCAACAAACGGGCATTCTCCAACGTGAGGGCCGTGCGTGCTGCAATGGTTTCGGCGAGCGAAATTTCCTCCTGCGTCCATGTGTGACTTGAATCCTGCTGTTCCACGCCTATGACACCGATTAATTGATTTAATACCGTCAAAGGAACGAGTAAGATGCCTGTTCCGTTGGACTTGGTTTCACTGGTTTCATTGTGGAGCAGGACAACGCTGCCCGAGGCGAGTTTTTCTGTTAGCTTTCGAGGGAGATCCAGAGCTGCCGGCCGGACCTGCCTTCCGTCATATTCGTATGAAAAGGGGCCTATTTGTTCGGTTGTAACTCGCCAGGCTTCCTGGGTCTGTGCACGATAGGTTCGATTCAATTGGCCCAGCGTGGATTCCACCTGACTGGCCAGCCGAGTATTTTCAATGGCAACGGCTAGTTGATCCGCGAGGAGCCTCAACGTGCGGACATCCTGTTCATCGAAACTGGATGATCGCATGGAGTGGATATTCAAGGCGCCAATATTTCGGTTTTGAACTCGCAATGGGAGCACAATTTGCTTCTGCGATTCCGGCAGCCAGGATTGATTCATCCAGCCGGCACCCACCAGGGAATTTCGTGCGATGAATACCTGGTCGCCAATGAGCGAGTTTGCCGCTGTTCCAAGCTCGCTGACTTTCCATTTCACACCTTCATCGACCATCTGGGTTGATCCGGCACCGCTGGCCGCCTGCAAGAAGGCGTTTTCACCTCGTTCATCCAGAAGGTACAATCCGACGTGGTAGAAGCCAAATCGCTCGCGGATCAGGTTCACCGCCACGTTTTCCAGCGTGGCCATGTCTCGAATAATGAAAACCTCTCTTACGACCTCGGAAATGGCTTCGAGGTCGGTGGTACGACGCTCGAGATCGCCGGTACGTTCCGCGATCCGCTGCTCCAGTGAAGTGATTGATTCCTGCAGTTGGACAGCCATGGTGCTGAATGTGGTCGCCAATTGCCCGATTTCGTCAGATGAAGATGGTTCAATTTGAACCGAGAAATTTCCGCTGGAAAGTTCCCTGGCGGCGGTTGTTAAACTCTGAATCGGCTGGAGGGCGCGCGTGGTCGTAATGGTGATTCCCAGCCCGCCGATGAGCAGGGCAGCCAGGCCGGCGATCGCAGTCACCACAAACCGGTTTGTCTGGGTTGCGATAACATCGGTTCGATCCACGACGATATCCAACGTGCCGACGTTTCTCCCCGAATAATCCGCTAGAGGTCGGGTGAAGATCGTGTAATTCCGGTTGTTGTCAACCAATGCGGAGGCTGAGGATTCACCGTTCAACGCCCGGCGGTATACGTCTGCCGTATTTAATACAGGTGCAGAAGTAGTGGACGCGAACAGGAACAATTCTTCGATCGGGCTGTTCCGCAGGGTGGACAGGAGGTCCGGATTTGCCTGTAGGATGGCCTCCTGCCGAAGGGAAATGTGCCAATCGTTTCCAAATTTTTCAACCAGGTGGTCCAGTAGAGACAATCCGCCATCGATATCAACCTCCAGAGATCCAAGGAACCGACCCTCATGGAATACCGGTACAGCAGCACTGACGGTAAATCCGATCTGAGTAACCTCAAATCCGACTGCTGGTTGTTGGTTCGTATTCACATCCACCACCAGCGGTCTGATGCCGCTCAGGTCATCTCCAAAATCGTCGGGAGCACCTACCCTCAGGAAAGTTGTAGCAGGAGGGGATTGAAACTGTATTTCGGTTACGTCGAAGGATCGCATCCTTTCGAGGAACGGCTGGGCGACTTGAAGCAGTCGGGCCCGGTCCTGACTCGCATAAGCCTCCTGGATTTGTGGGTTGTTTCCCATTTCCTGCGCGAGGCTGAGGGCGGTTTTTTGCCTGTTTTCCACCTCCGAGCCAAAGGCTTCGTTCAACGTCGAAAGATACACCTGTTCCTCGCGCCGGAAAGGCTCCTGATAGCTTGAGTAAAAATATCCCAGCAAGCCTGCCAGCATGACGGAAAACACGATCAGCGCAGGACCGAGAATTTTTCGTGTGAGTATCATTTTGGGTCTGCCTCCTCACCGTTGTCATATCGACCGGATTCTGAAGAGGCTGAGGGCAGGGTTCCGATTTGAATGAAGGTTCGCGTCGCGCCCATGGTCCTTCCCAATTCCTGGATGGATGTTTGCAAAATTCTTTCCACGTCATTCGATTCGCCGATTCGATCGGACATCTCAGCGATGGCCCGTTCCAGATTTGCCCGTCGTTCGGCTGCTTCAAACAGACTGGCGTTTTCCAGAGCCAGAGCCGCGCGGTCGGAAACTGCCTGCAAAATGCTGATTTCATCCTCCGTCCATTTGCGGGAGGGATCTGCGGCTTCAACGTGGATCATTCCGATCAACTGATCGCGAAGTTTGACCGGCATGGCGATCGAAGGGGAGGCTCCCGAAGCCAGTTGTTCCCGGATCGCAGGTTCGCCGGTTTCGAGAGACTTTCTGATGATCTCCGAATCGAATTCTGCTGCGGCAACGATCGAACCATCCGGCATATAGGTGAAACCGGGTGTTTTGCCTCCCGGATCGATTCTCAGTCGACCTCGTCCCAAACCGGCCGAAGGCGAATCGGAATCCCCTTGATTCAAATTGGCGTTTTGGACGATGAGTGCGATCTGGTTTGCCAGCGTAGTCAGAGCCGCCACTTCTTCCTCGCGAAAGGCTGAAGGCTGGGTGCTTTGAATATCCAGGGCTCCGATCACTTGCAGGCCGATTTTCAGCGGGATTGCCATTTCCGATCGGGTTCGGGGAAGATCTGGGTTGTTGAAAAATACCGCATCCGCGCCGGTATCCAAGGCGATCCTGGTGCGACCGCTTTGTGTGACATATCCAACAATACCTGTGCCACCCACCCGCAGCTGGTGCCGGCGTTCGAGCATTCGTTGTCCGCCCGTACTGTTGGCTGCCCGTAACACCGCGAATTCCCTGTTTTCATCGAGCTGGAAAATCCCCACATGGTAATATCCGGTCGTATCACTGATTGCCTTCGTCGTTTGGCTCAACAGGTCTTGAAGCCTTTGATCAATGCTCTCCGCGATTGTTAGCGATACTCTGGATAGTCCCTGCAGACGTGCTGCGCGACTCACAATCTCTGAGTTGATTTCCTGAAGTTCGGCGGTCCGGCTTTCCACCCGCGACTCGAGCGTCTTGCGGACCTCGTCCAATTCCACATTCATATTTTGGAGTTTCTTCAACCGCGATTGCTCGAGGCTTGAAAGATAGACATTCACGCCAAACAATAAAATGCCCACGGATAAAACAACTCCGCCGGTTCGAGTTACATTGTCGAAAAAATTCTGTGTGACGTTTGAATATAATGGAACGGCAAACGTCGCCACCGTTGTCGCAACCACGAAGAGAAAAAAACTTTGTTGGGAGAGCAGGGCGCCGGCCAGCACGAGGGCGACGTATACACTGGTCGAGATCGCTGATTCCACTGTGGAAGCTGTTCCCAGATAGATTCGCATGAAGGCAAAACCCGCCAGGGAGTAGCTAAAAAGGTACGCTCCAAGGTTGAAATACTTTGTCCGACCCAGGAGATAGGAAAGCAGGGAAACTCCGGCGAGGATCTCGAACGGGTAAATCTCATTCTTGGTGGCGATCCCTCCGGCGATGGTCAAGCTGAGAACGATCAATGAAAGAGAACAAAGCAATTGGGCGCGTCGCTGCTTGCCTTCGTCCGGGATGGAAGGATGCGGAGCAACCAGCTTTTGCAGGAAAAATCTCAACCGCTCTCCCCAAGAGAGATTCATGTCAACGGAAGAGGACGGTGCGGTCATTCCTGATCCTCCTGGTTTCCATTCGAGCGGAGTCTCACAACATTACGCAAGGTGTCTTCCTCCGGTGAATTGCCGGGAGGGTTCGTCAGACGAAAACTAATACGTGCGTTGCTCAGGAACTGCCCAAGTTCCTGGACGGTTTCGCGAATCACCGTCTCCTTGCGCGAACCCGTACTGATTCGTGCGGAGATATCGGAGACGAGCACCTCCCTGCTCGCTCGCTGCTGCGATTCGTGATAGAGACGTGCGCTTTCAAGCGCTCCGCTCAACTGATCGGTCAGTGCGATTGCCAGGTTGGTTTCCTCCTGGGTCCATGCTTCGGCGATCTCTGATTTCTTTAATCGGATGGAGCCTACTGCCTCCCCACGAATCTTGATCGGAAGAACGATGGATAGCCCATCGGACCCAAATACAATATCGCCAGTTTCAAAAGCCGTTGACATGGTTCTTTCCATGACCGCCGGTTGAATTGGGACCACTCCCGGCGTTGTCGCCATATATGCGATCCTCGGTTGCTGCCGCAGGAACTTCCTCCACGCCTCCCGACTGACTTCCCCATAAACCTGTCTTGCCGTTTCAAGGGCTTTGTTCGTCTCATTGAACAGATTGGCATTTTGGATTGCGATGGCGATCTGATCCGCAAGGATCTGCAGGGTGATGACGTCATCTTCAGAAAATGCGGATGGTTCGTTGCTCTGGACATCGAGCGCGCCGAGGATCTGACCACTGACCACGAGCGGCAGAGCCATCTCCGAACGCGTGTGGGGGAGGTCGGGATTATCGAAGAAGACTGCATCCTGGCCAACGTCGAGGGCGATTCTGGGTTTGGCTGTCTCGGTCACATAGCCCACAATGCCCTTCTCGCCAACCTTTAATTTGTGATTCTTTTCCAGCATCTTTTGCCCGCCTTCGCTGTTCGTGGCGGTCAGTACGGCGTATTCCTTCCTTCCGTCCAAAAGGAAGATCCCCACGTGGTAGTAGCCAAACCGTTCATTGATCAAGCGGCAGGTTTGTTCCAGCAATTCTGATAGGACACGCACGGAGGTAATGGCTTTCCCCACATCGGCGGCAGTTTCGAATTGCACGGCACGGCGCTCAAGGACTTGAGTTCGATCGATGATCTTCTGCTCGAAGTCCATGATCAGCGCCTGAATCCTTTTCGAAAGGTCCTTCAGATTCCTTGCAATAGGCGACAATTCGGGTGTTTGTATCACAGACGGTGGGCGAAAATTGGAAAAAGGCAATTCCAGGAGGAAGGGAAAGGGAAATCACTCTCAAACGCCCGCGGTTCCAGAGATCAG
>VGNF01000177.1 GCA_016866195.1 Chloroflexota bacterium
CGCTTGACATCCGGCAGCTTGAGGACAACAATTGGCATGGCGAACTCCTTGTCTGTGGCGATCTCTCAATCACCATCTTACAAGAAGTTCGCCTTTTCTCAAAACCCACCGCTTATGTTACAGAGTCTATGGATTGAGCGTTACTTCCAGCGTAAATACATACATGTACTTATTTAACTCCGGATCAACCACCAATAATTCGGGATTGTCCTGACGCAAGACCAGGCGGGCACGCGTAGGTTCCTTGACTTTGTAAGGCAGGGTTGTATCAAGTGTCTGGGGATCTATTCCACGAAAGGTGAGCACACGCGAGGCGATGGGCGTACCGTCTTCCAGCAATAGTTCGGCAAACACCGGCTGGGTGTTGAAAGGCCAGAACCTCCCTTTCAGATCGAGCACTCCTCCGGAGACATCCACTCCGTTCTTCAGTCCCTCCAACATACATCGCTCGTAGATCATGTTCCCCACCGGGTTGATCTGCGCCTGACCGATCGAATACAGCAGAACCGGCATGGTGTTCAAAACCTGGATGCGGCCATGGTCGTCCTTGGAACTGATGCGGATATACCCTTTTTCCGAGACGGCACGGATTTCGAAAGGGATCTCGAAACTGCGATAATTTCCGACCGGGTCACGGTCCACCCGCTCCAGCGTGCGCTGAAGCACGCGGCCATTTTCACCCAGGAGATCCACCTGGACGATTTCACTTCTTCCGGAGACCAGCAATACCTGCAATTTGATCGGGGAAACAAGACTGGACATCGGGCCGGGAGATAGAAATCTTATCTGTGCAAAATCCGTGAACCCGGGCTCGATGGTGGGAGTGGCAGTGGGCAATGCGGTGGGAGGGATCAGTGTTGTGGTGGGAGTCAAGGTTTCCGTAGGTATGCTGGTTCTTGTCATGGCCTCCGCGGTGGAAAACAAGGCTTGCCCGGTCAACACCACAGCAGTGGGCAGGTAATCGGGAGGGAATGGCGTCGGCGTAGGACCTGTGAATGGTGTGCAACCTGAAACCAATCCTACCAGAATGGCAATGTTGCGGACTTTGAGATGCAGATTCATTTTTGACGTTTTCGAACCGGTGGGTATTTTCAGAATCACAACCCGTAGATCCCGCCAAACTTATCCTCCAGATAGGACATGAAAGGCCCCGCATCGATCTTAGCGCCCGTTACTTTTTGTACCAGGGCTTGAGGTTCATATCTCTTCCCGTGAACATGGATCTTCCCGCGCAGCCACCCAAGCAGGTCATCGAACTTCCCCTTGCTGATTCGATCATCCAGATCTCGAATATCCTTGCGGATCGCCTCCGCCCATTGGGCCGATATCAGGTTCCCCAGCGCATAGGTGGAAAAGTAACCGATCGACCCTCCCGACCAATGGACATCCTGCAACACACCCTTGGCATCATTTGGTGGGATGACGCCGAGATACTCGCGCATTTTCTCATTCCACATTTGCGGCAAATCTCGAACAGCGACAGCACCTTCCACCATGCTGATCTCAAGTTCCAGGCGAAGCATCACGTGCAGATTGTAGGTCGCTTCGTCGGCGTTGACACGAATCAAGGAAGGTTCGACCTTGTTGATCGCCTTGTAAAATGATTTCAGCGTGATGCCATCGAGCTGTGCCGGAAAAGTCTTTTTTAATTCCGGATAGAAGTGCTCCCAAAAGGGCATCGAACGGCCCACCAGATTCTCCCACAGGCGCGACTGGGACTCGTGAACCGCCAGCGAAGCACCCCCCTCCAATGGCGTGCGTTCATAGGAGGGATTGATCCCCTGCTCGTACATGGCATGACCGGCTTCATGCATGGCACCGAACAGGGTCGCCATGGGATGATCGGCCTCGAAGCGGTTGGTGATACGTACATCGTTCACGCTGAAGGAGGTCTCAAAGGGATGAGGTGCCTGGTCCTGCCGGCCGCGATTCCAATCGTATCCGAACTTCCCAATGATTCTCTCACCGAACTTCCACAACTTCTGTTCGTTATATTTTGCGTGAAGGAAATCATCCCTTACTTGACCAACGGACCCAATCCTGCGGATCAGTTCCACCTGCTTAAGTCGCAAATCCTGAAAGATCGACTTGACCTCAGCGGTCTTCAAGCCTCGTTCGTAATCGTCCAGCAGGACATCATAGGGATGATCCGCAGGCGGGAAGAAAGTGATATACCTCCTGACCAGCTCCACGATCTTTTCCAGGTGAGGGTGAAAAACGGAGAAATCGGATTTCTTTTTGGCCACCACCCAGGCCTCGAAAGCCTGTGTCGTCACCAGTGCGCGCTCGGCTACAAATTCCGCCGGGACGCGGCGGGCTTTTTCATAGTTCCGGGACGCCACGCGGATCATGGCTGACTCTTCCGATTCCCCTTCCGGGTATTCCTTCTGAAGATCCTCCAGCAACCTCCCCAATTCATCGGATGTCGATTTCTCCTGGGCAATCTTGGCCAGGGTGGAGAGCTGCTGCCCGCGCGCTTCCGCCCCGCCGGCAGGCATGCCGACGTTCTGATCCCATTCCAATACTGCAGCCGCATGAGTCAAGTCAGAGACTTCCCCAAGGATTTCCTTCAAACGCACAAGTTTTTCCGACATCATCTTCTCCCAGGACGGTTAGGTAACTTTCCATCGCGGGGATTCTCCCCGCAGAACATTCAACACTTCGGAGGCAATATCCACTCCCGCACGGGATTGCGCTTCAGCCGTCTGCGCCCCGATGTGGGGAGTGGCAATCACGCGCGGGTGCAGGACAAGCTCCGATTGGCCGGGCGGCTCTTTTGCGAAAACGTCCAAAGCGGCGCCGGCCACCTGGCCGCGATTAAGAGCTCCGATGAGCGCCTGTTCATCGATGATGCCACCCCTCGCGGCGCAAACGATTCGCACGCCTTGTTTCATCTGCGAAAAGGCCTGTTCTCCCACCATGTCGCGGGTTTGCACACTCAGGGGCAGGTGAAAGGAGAGGAAGTCGGAACAGGCGTACAGCTCATCCAAAGCCAGCGGTTCAGCTCCGCGCCGGCGTATCTCATCCGACTCCAGCAATGGATCATACGCCACAACCGACATTCCAAATGCCGAGGCGCGCCTGCCGACTTCGACACCAATACGCCCAAATCCCACAAGTCCGAGTATGCGGTCGTTCAATTCCGTCCCCTCGAGTTCCTTCTTTTCCCAGCGACCTAACTTCATTGAAGCATCCGCCCGGGGAATTTCACGCGCCAGCGCCAGAAGCAGACCAAATGTCAAAAATGCAACTGCAATGGATGTGGACATAGGTGCATTGACCACGGTCACGCCGCTTGCCCGTGCAGCCTCCAGGTCAATGTTATCCACCCCCACTCCTGCGCGCCCAATCACTTTCAGATGCGCGCCCGCCTTCAAGACGGAGGCGGTCACGCGCGTCCTGCCGCGAACGATCAATGCCTCATAATCGGGGACGCACGAAAGTAATTGTTCAGCGTCTATTCCGGATCGGTCGTCAACCTGCGCGGACGCCCGCAGAATCGATTGCCCGCTCTCATCCAGACCATCCGTAATCAGGATTCGAAATTCAGACATGTGCAAATTGTATCGCAATTGTCATCGCCAGGAATCCCGCCCTGCCAATCAGGGGCAAATTCGCCTCTCCCCGGCCCCATCCAGATTGACATCGATGCTCATTCCTTCGCGGATATCGACCTCCTGGACCTCCGGCTCACCCGGCACATCCAGGTCATAAACGAGATAGGTGCCCGGGTAAAGCCAGATTTCATTTTCAGGATATCCGAAATAGGAGGGAAGGATGATTTCCCCAGGCAGGATGAACATTCGGTGGTGGGTGCAGTTGCGCAGGTAAGCCGGCACCGGCCACTCGGTGGGAGTGAATCCCGGCAACCCCGCCAGATCCCCGTTGACGGTTGTGTACCTCGTCTTCAACGAAACCCAGCCCGTCCCTTTGGAATTCGGCAATACCACCTGGGCCCACTCCGAAAGCATGTCATGGGCAATCACGGTGACTTGAGAGTTCTCGTACATCACATCGATTGGATTGAAAGCCATCCCTGGTCCACGACGGATGTAGATGTTTCCTTTTACGGCAGTCAGGGTCACCTCAGGCAAAAGCGTGACAGTAGGCGTCATACCGGCACTCGGTACACGCGCAGGGGTTACAGAAGGGCGCTCATCTTGGATTTGTAAAGAAATCTCCGGTTCATGACTCTGGAGGTCGCGCGGTGTGGGTACCGATACCGGCGGATCCAATCGAACCTGAAGACAGGCGTGGAGGAAAAGCGAGAATAGAATCCCAAATGCAGCCAATCGGGATACGCGGGGGGTTTCCAACATGATTCTGCTACTCGTACCGCAGAGCCTCCACCGGCTCGAGGTTTGCCGCCCGGCTGGCCGGGTAAATTCCAAAGAACAGACCGATCAGCGCGGAAAAACTGGTGGAAAGCAAAATTGCATCCGCTCCCACGACCGGCGTGAAATTCGTATCGGAGGCTGCCGCGATCTGCCCCACGATCAGTCCGATCAGCCAACCGAAAATTACGCCGATGACCCCACCGATCAAACTCAACAACGAGGATTCGGTCAGGAATTGCAGGAGAATGTCGCGTTTTCGCGCACCCAATGCCTTTCGCAGACCGATCTCGCGCGTACGTTCTGTAACCGAGACCAGCATAATGTTCATGATCCCGATCCCGCCTACCAGAAGCGAAATTCCCGCGATCCCGCCGAGGAAGATTGTCAGCACACCGGTGATGGTCTCGAAGGTCGAGAGGAAATCCTGCTGGGTGAATATGGTGAAGTCGTCATCTCCGATCGGCGTACGATGACGCTGCCGCAGGATATTGGCGATCTCCTCGCTGGCTTGCAACACATTCTCCGCTGAGGCGGCCTGGACAAAAATGATATCCACTTCATCGCGCGCCCCGCGCCTCGTCAACCTTGCCTGCGCAGTTGTAAAAGGGATGTAGACAGAGTTATCCTCGCTGCCGAAGGCGCCGCCGCCTTTCGCCACCAGCACCCCGATCACCCGAAACGGCTGGCCTTCGATTCGTATCGTCTCTCCCACCACGCCCTCATGACGCCCGAACAGGTTATCCGCAGTCTCCGGCCCGAGCACCACGACGGACATCCGCCCGAGCAGTTGTTCCTCGTTCAGGAATTCGCCTTCGGCGACCTCGAGGTTCCGCACCGATGCATATTCCGGCGTGACACCCTGAATCGTTGTACTTGAGTTTTCACCGGCAAAAGTAACCGTCCCGTTCCCTTGCAAGGCAGGAGCAACCGACTGGACGGAGGGAGCCGCGAACGGATCTGCGATCGCCTTTGCATCTGCAAGTGTCAACGGACGATCATTATTTCCACTGCCGCCGTTCCGGCCGGGCGGACCTCCGGCATCTCCGCTGAACACGAATAACAGATTCGTCCCGATGCTGGAAATCGAGCCGGTGATGGATTCCTCCGCCCCACGACCGACCGCAAGCATGGCAATCACCGCCGCGACCCCGATCACGATCCCCAATACGGTCAATCCGGATCGCAGCTTGTTTCCACTCAGACTTTCGAGCGCTTCCAGGAGGGATTGAGTGAACGTCATTGCTTTGCCTTGACTTTCTTCTCCTGTGAATTGGATTCCAGATAGCCGTCCCTTAAGCGAATGATCCGCTGCGTTTGCTCGGCAATGACCGGGTCATGCGTGACGATGATCAATGTCGTCCCGCGCTCACGGTTCAGGTTCAGAAGCAGGCTCATAATATCCTTGCCGACCTTCGAATCCAGGTTGCCGGTGGGTTCATCGGCCATGATGATGGATGGATTGGGGACGATCGCCCGCGCAATGGCCACCCGCTGCTGCTGACCTCCGGAAAGCTCATATGGACGATGTGTCATTCGATCCTTCAATCCAACCGCCTCGAGCGCCTGAATGGCGCGCTCCCGGCGGTCTTCCGTCAAACCCGCATACCGTAATGGGAGCTCGACATTTCCGATGGCGGTCATTCGCGGGAGCAAATTGAAACTTTGGAAGACGAAACCGACCTTGCGGTTGCGGATACTGGCCAGCTGATCGTCGTTCATATTGCTGACCGCTTCCGAATCGAGCAAGTAGTCCCCAGAGGTCGGCCGGTCCAGGCACCCCAAAGTGTTCATCAACGTGGATTTCCCGGAACCGGAGGGACCCATGATGGCCAGTATTTCGCCCCGTTCGATTTGGAACGAGACGTCGCGCAGCGCTTCCACTTCGATCTCCCCCATTTTGTATGTCTTCGTCAGGCCTCGAGCCTCGATCACCCAATCCATGTCAGCCTCCGAAGGGTCCGCCCATCATGGAAGGTGGATTCAAAATGATCGCATCCCCTTCCTTGATATCGCCCCCCACGACCACGCTCATGGTATCGGAGGAGGATCCGAGGCGCACCTCGATCATCTCGGGCTGTCCATCCAAAAGCAGATACACCACCCGTTCACCATTCACCACACGAACAGCCCGGTTCGGGATCAAGATCACATTTTTGATCTCTTCCACCACGATACTGACGGCAGCGGTCATGCCCGGTTTTACCAGTTCGTCCGCATCCACCAGCTCAACGGTAACGGTGAAATTGACCACTCCCTGAACGGTATCTCCCGCCTGCCCGACTTGTACCACTTTGCCATGATACTCCTTGCCCAAAATTGCATCGAAAGTCAGGACAGCTTCCTGTTCGATGGAGACGCTGTTAATATCCACTTCCGAGACCTGAAGATCCACCAACAAGTGAGTCAGGTCATCCACCCGGAATCCAACCGTTCCCACACTGACCTGATCCCCGGCGGTAGAGGAGGCCTGGGTGACGGTTCCTTCAAAGGGGGCTGTGATCGAAGCCAATCCCAGGGTGGATTCAGCCGCCGCAACTCTCGCTTCAGCCGCGGCGATCTCCGCCTTATCCGGGCCGTCTTTCAACCGACCATAAATTCTGCGGGCATCTTCCAACTGAGCCTCAGCCAGGGCAAGTTTTTCATCCGCATCGGAGATGGTTTCCGCATCGGCGTATCCTTTGTAGGATTTCGTTCGCAGGAAGCCGGAATCCCAATAGGCTTCCGTAATGGTGATCTTGCCATTCAATTCCAGGCGGTAGTTATAGGCTTTCTTGTATGCCCCTTCGGCTGCATCCACATCCCGAGCAGCTTGTGCACGAGCGGTGTCCGAATTGAGCAGATCTTCCAAGGCCTTCTGGGCAGTTACCAGATCTGCCTCTGCCAGGATGATGTTCTGACTTAATGTCTTTTTATCCAGAGTCGCGAGAATTTGCCCCTGATCCACCTGATTTCCAACGCTCGCATCCACGCGTTCTATCGTGCCGGAGGTTTGCCAGACCAGAACCGCGCTGCGTTGTGCTCGAACGACCCCTGTAGCGCCGACACTGGCGGTCAAATTGCCGCGCCCAACCAATTCGGTTTCGAAAAGGGATTGATCCCCTCCTCCTGAGAATAAGATGATGATAACCAGAAGGATCACTCCGATCCCTCCGATGATGATCCAGGTCCTGCGGGAAAATCGCGAAAAGAATTTTCTCATTGTCGGTCTCCATGAAGATGTCAGGGCAGCGACCTCAGTATACTCAATACATGTGTAGAGATTATGGACTCGCGCGTCTCCATTGGTCATTGTCCGCATCCGTAACTATATCAATTTCGCATTATCACAGGATTAATGAATGTCAAACGAGAATTGTGACGATTGTCGTCGGGTTTGGTGACATTTAAACCTGTGT
>VGNF01000178.1 GCA_016866195.1 Chloroflexota bacterium
CCCCTCCTTCACGATGTACTTCCCACAGAGGGATATGAAGAGACTGCTGGCATATTCAACCATCACACAACTTTCCTATATATTCCTCGCCCTGTCGATTTCGGTTTTTGGATCAACAATGGCGTTCAATGGCGCGGTGGCGCATGTGTTCAATCATGCTTTTGCCAAGGGATTGTTCTTTCTTGTAGCGGGGGCGTTGAGTTACGCGGCGGGGACGAAGATGCTGCCGTCGCTCAGAGGGATTATGAGCAAAATGCCGCTGGTGGGAATCAGTTTTTTGTTCGCAATGCTGGCGGTGAGTGGAGTTCCGCCATTCAACGGTTTCTTCAGCAAGTTCACCATTCTGGCAGGAGGCTTCATGGAGGCAAGGACTCAGCCTTTGTTGATGGTGTTGATGGTGATTGCTGTTCTCGAAACGGTCGGGAGTTTCGCCTGGCTCTTTTGGGTGTTCGGCGCGGCGGTTCCAGGTGAAGCCTCTGTGGAGGTGGCCTCCGCGACGCGCCTCTCGCCTCAGATTCAATTTGTGCTTGCAACTCTGGCATTCCTGACGCTGGTCTCAGGATATTTTGCCGCGGTGTGGATGGGGTAGTGGAGGACGCGCAGACATGTCAAATGTGACGCTCATCAACAGCCTGACGGGTTTGCTGATTCTGACTTCGTTGCTCGTCATCGAAGTCAAGAAGCCGCGCTGGTCGGCGATCATGTATAGTCTTCAATCCCTTGTGCTGGTAGTGATTTTGGCCGCGCTCGCTTATGAATACGAAGCCGAGGAACTTTACCTTTGGGTTGCAAGCGCCTTTGTGACCAAAGTCGTTCTTGTGCCGTGGATCTTGTACGGCGCCTTGATGCGAGTAGGCGACCCGGAAAAACCGCGCAACGTGATGGGAACAACGCCTTCCCTGTTCATGACAGCGATTGCCCTCACAGTTTCATTCATTGTCGTGAATCAGATCCATCTCAGAGCGGCAGAACCTTTCAAGCCTGCGCTCGCGGTTTCGATGGCGCATTTCTTCTTCGGGAACTTGTGCATTCTGACCCAGCGCAACCTTTTCAAGCAGGTGCTTGGATTCTGCTTGATGGAAAACGGCTCGCATCTGACCTTGGCACTGCTTGCTTATAAGGCTCCTGAAATCGTCGAGATCGGAATCGCCACCGACGCAGTCTTTGCCGTGGTCATCATGGTGGGGTTGGGCTACCAGATCTACAAGAATTTAGGCACGCTGGATACAGCCGACCTCAACACGCTGAAAGGATAATGTGCGATGACTGACACAATGGTTCTAACGTGGCTCCTGTTTGTTCCGCTCATTCTGTCCCTGATGGCATTTGCGGCCCGCTGGCTTGGAGGCCTCAGCCGCTTTTTGGTGTTGGCGTTTCACCTCGGTAGTGTGACTCTGACGTTGATCCTTTCCCTCTTCACGGCTGAGGCGGTCCTCGAGGAGGGTCATTTTTTTGGTTTGGGCAACTGGCTGTATGTGGATGCCCTTGGGGTGATCTTCCTGCTCATCATCGGCGTGGTTGGTTTCCTCGTTGGGATTTATTCCATCGGCTATACGCGCCATGATCTGCAAACCGGCGAGATCGACACCCATAAACTCAGCACATATTACGGTCTGTTCAACCTGTTCCTGTTCACCATGCTGCTGGTGGTAACCGCCAATAACATCATCATGATGTGGGTCGCAGTGGAAGCCACTACACTCGGTTCAGCATTCCTGGTGGGAATCTACGGACATCGCGCCTCGCTCGAAGCGGCCTGGAAATACATCATGATCTGCACCGTTGGTGTGGCATTCGGATTGTACGGAACTGTTCTGGTGTATTCCGATGCGTTCAATGTGATGCAAGTTCCCGGTAACGCGGTGTTGTGGACCGAGATCATCAAGAATACGGAGTTGCTCGACCCAACGCTCATCAAAATGGCGTTCGTGTTCGTATTGGTTGGTTTCGGCACCAAGGCTGGTCTGTTCCCCATGCATTCGTGGCTGCCCGACGCGCATAGCGAAGCGCCCAGCCCCATCAGCGCCTTGCTTTCGGGGGTGTTGTTGAATTGCGCGTTGTTGGTGATTTTCCGTTTCTCCACCATTTCGAACCTGGTGCTTGGACCCTCCTTTGCCCAAACCCTTTTCCTGATCTTCGGTACGATCTCTGTGGCGGTGGCGGCATTCTTCATCTACGTACAGCGCGATATCAAACGGCTGCTGGCTTATTCCAGTGTGGAGAATGTCGGCTTGATCGTTATGGCATTTGGCATCGGCGGATCTGCGGGAATCTTTGCAGGGTTGCTGCAAGCCATCAACCACAGCCTGGTCAAGTCGCTCATGTTTTGCACCAGCGGGAACATTTTGATCAAGTATCGCTCGCGCAGTCTGGATCAAGTGAGAGGCATGTTGCAGGTCATCCCATACAGCAGCGCATTGCTGATGGTCGGCGCACTGGCACTAGTTGGCACGCCTCCGCTTAATATTTTCCTCAGCAAGTTCTTCATCATCACCAGTGGTTTTGGCGCGGGTCATTTCTGGCTGATGGCATTGTGCCTGTTATTCCTGGTGGTGATCTTCGCCGCGTTTTTCAGGGTGATCGCGTCCACGCTCCTCGGCGAGCGACCAGACTCAATAACCCGGGGTGAAGCGAACTGGCTGACGTTGCTTCCCGGAGCGGCACTGGCCATCCTGATCGTTGCGCTCGGCCTGTACATCCCATCCGAATTGATGAGTTTATTGAACGGGGCGAGTGATCTTGCATTGTACGGAAATACCGGCCAGCAGGTTACGATGAGCATGAAAGATTACCTGTCACCGCTTGCGCAGTTCTTGCGGTAATGAAAGGACAATACATGACTGTATGGCAGGAAGAAAAAACAAGGATTGGCGGAAAACACATCGAGGCACTGCGCGCCCGCTTTGGCAGTTCCATACTCGATGAAACGTGGCAGGCTCCCGACCAGGTGACCGTAACCGTCGCATTGAACGACCTCCCCGAGGTGGTGGAGTTTCTTTACTACCAGCAGGGCGGATGGCTCTCGACCGTGGTCGCGAATGACGAACGTCCGATCAATGGACAGTTCGCGATCTATTATGTTTTGTCAGTGGAAGGCGTTGATGAATCGAGAGCCCATGAAAAAACATATGTGATGGCGCGCGTGCAGATTCCACCTCATCAACCCGAGTTTCCGTCCGTGACACCGAAAGTGCCCGCCGCGATCTGGTACGAACGCGAAGTGCGTGACATGTTTGGTATCCAGCCAATTGGATTACCCGACGAGCGCCGCCTCGTCCTGCCCGACGACTGGCCTGATGGACTTTATCCTTTACGCAAAGACACCATGGATTACCGCTATCGTCCCGAGCCGACCACCGAAGACGAGACCTACGAGTTTATCAACGTGGAGGGCGAGGGCATAGTCCAGGTGCCGTTGGGACCCCTGCACATGACCTCAGATGAGCCCGGACACTTCCGATTGTATGTGGATGGTGAGCACATCGTTGATGCCGACTACCGCCTCTTCTACGTTCATCGCGGCATGGAGAAATTAGCTGAAAGCCGATTAAATTATGACCAAGTCACCTTCCTGGCGGACCGAATTTGCGGCATTTGTGGCTACGCTCATAATGTAGCCTACAGTACTTCCGTCGAACGCGCGCTGGGAATTGAAGTTCCCGCGCGCGCCGAATTCATCCGCACGATCCTGCTTGAATGCGAACGCTTACACAGTCACCTGCTCAATCTGGGGCTGGCATGTCACTTTGTCGGATTCGATACAGGCTTCATGCAATTTTTCCGCGTCCGCGAAAAAGCCATGCAGATGGCAGAGATATTGACAGGTTCGCGCAAGACCTATGGTGTCAATTTGATCGGTGGTGTCCGACGCGACATCTTGAATGAACAGCGCACAACGACATTGAAACTGCTGAATGAGTTGCGTGAAGAAGCGGCAAGGCTGATCAACATGTTTGTTGAAACCCCTAACGTGGTTCAACGCACGCAGAGCATCGGGCTTTTGGAAAAGAAAGTGGCGCGTGATTACAGTCCGGTGGGCCCAACCTTGCGTGGTTCGAGTTTCGCGCGCGATATCCGGGTCATCCATCCCTATTGCGCCTATGATCGCGTGCCCTGGCAGGTTGTCGCGAAAGACGGGTGCGACATACTGGCGCGCACCTTGGTCCGAGCCGAGGAGTTCTTTGAGTCGGCTTCCATGGTGGAACGTTGTTTAGAGGACATGCCTGAAGGTCCCGTGTTGACCGAGGGTTTCAAATATCAACCGTATCACTATGCGCTTGGATATGTCGAGGCACCGCGCGGTGAGGATATCCATTGGAGCATGTTGGGTGATAACCAGAAGATCTATCGCTGGAAATGCCGCGCCTCCAGTTATAACAACTGGCCGTCATTAAGATATATGCTGCGCGGGAACACCATCTCTGACGCACCGTTGATCGTTGCCAGTATTGACCCATGTTATTCCTGCACCGAGCGCGTCACGGTTGTGGATGTACGCAAGAAGAAAGCGACCATGTATGCCTTACAAGGCAATGGAACGTTACTGCATCGACCGCAAGGACTCGCCGTTGAAATAATCTGCTCGTACCCGCTAATCTTCACGGCTCGATTAATTGCGGAGATGTGCGGACAAGAAGGAGACCGGCGTTATGCTAAAACTCTTTAAAGAAGTTCTGCGAGTTGGAACGGCCACCCTGCCCTATCCGTTCGAGCCAATCGAACAAATGCCGGGCTTTCGCGGCAAACCACATCACGATCCCGAAAAGTGCATTGCCTGCGCGGCCTGCGCCATTGCCTGCCCGCCGAATGCCCTGAACATCACCACGGATCTTTACCAGGGATTCCAGACATGGAGTCTCTTCATGGGTCGCTGCATTTACTGCGGACGCTGTGAAGAAGTCTGCCCGACAGGTGCCATCAAGCTCAGCCCCGATTTTGAACTGGCGGTCATGAACAAGGCAGACCTCTACGAACGTGCCGACTATAAACTGGCGGCTTGTCGCAATTGTGGGATCTATTTTGCCACTGTCAAAGAGGTCGAATACGTATCCGAGTTGCTGAAACAAAGTGGCATGCCTGAGGCAGATTTGACGGATACCTTGTCCATGTTGGATGTATGTCCGGAATGCAAGCGCAAAAACGATGTTCCCAAGATGGTGAGGGGGTTCCACAAGGAGGGTTCCGATGGCCATTGATAAACCGACCCACCAGATCGTTGCCGAACAAAGCAAATACGCCGTCCGACTGGACGAACAGACGGTGCAACTCAAGGGACAATTGCTCAAAGACATCCAGCGTTCGGTCTATGTCTATCGCGTTGACTGCGGCGGATGCAATGGATGCGAGATCGAGATCTTTGCCGCGCTCACACCCCTCTTCGATGTGGAACGTTTCGGCATCAAGGTCGTTTCCTCCCCGCGTCATGCCGATGTGCTGGTGTACACAGGCTCGATGACGCGTTCGATGCGTGTCCCTGCCATGCGCGCATATCACGCCGCTCCCGACCCGAAGATCTGCGTCGCCTACGGGGCGTGCGGAAGTTCTGGCGGCATCTTCCACGATCTGTATTGTGTGTGGGGCGGAGCGGACAAGTTCATCCCAATTGACGTTTACATTCCTGGGTGTCCGCCGACCCCAGGCGCAACGATCTACGGTTTTGCCATGGCATTGGGCATGTTGGGGCAAAAGATGAAAGCCATTTATCACATTCAAAGCGACGAAGAACATGCGCCATTAGCTCACCCCAACGTACCGCTGGCATTGCGCATTGCCATCGATCGCGAAGCCCGCCGCATGGCTGGTTATCTTTATGGGAATCAGATCGCCGAAAAATTCATGGAGATTTACGAGAGCAACCAAAATGTCGAGCAGAATGTTCGATCCTACCTCGATGAACAAAACGATCCGCGCCTGACCGAGATCATGAATCGCATCCTGCAGATTTTTCGAACGCATCAAGGAGATAGGTAGATCATGAGCGGGAGGGTCATCTTCTATCAGTTGACGCACAAATTCGTCAACCTGGCGCAGGACATTCCAGAGGGTAGCAAACAGGTGGTCTATTATTCGCTTGCCATCGGGCATCATGTCGGTTTGATGGACTGCTTCCATTGCCTGATGGAAATCCCGCTTGATGACTATTGCCAGTGGATCACGCATCTCCCCGAAGGCGCAGCCCGACGCAAAATGGAAGGGGTGTTGAAATGGGGCGAGATCGAAGTCAACCAGAGTCATGCGAGCGAGTTGCTTGAAGCATTCGATAAATCGCAAACGCAATGGACGGGCGCTCTTGTCCAATGCTTGCAAGCGATGAGGAACGAACCCGCCCTGTATTTGATGGTCAGGAGATGTCAATGACGAAGCGACTCGTTCTGACCGTGGGCAACACGATGATGGGAGACGATTCGGCTGGACCGCTTCTCGCGCAGCGGATGGCTGGCTCGCCCATAGATCATTGGGACGTCCTTGACGGTGGGTCGGCGCCTGAGAATTCCCTGCATCAGATCCGTGAGATGGTGCCCGACCATATCCTGGTTGTTGATGCGACCGACATGGATCTGGCCCCGGGCGAAATTCGTTTGATCAATGATCGGAATCTCGATGATCCCTTCCTGATGAGTACGCATACACTATCGCTTTCCTATTTGGTTCAATCCCTGAGAGAAACAACCGCGAAAGTGGAATTGCTTGGTATCCAACCTAAGATCGTGATGTTCGGTTATCCGGTATCACCCGAAGTGAAACGAGCTGTTGAATCCATTTATGAGAACTTGAAACAGAAAATGCCGGTTTGGTTGCCTTTGGAAACAGCCAACTTTGCTGACGCAGTCTACGCGAGTAAGCCCCCTGATTCCATATCCAGATTGGATAATCCTTATGGCAAAAATTCAATCCCTTGAAGACCTGGATCGCTTTCGAGAAGAAGTGACCAAGGAACGTCAATCCAAAGCCGCCCTGGGGCAGATCCAGATCATTGTCGGCCTAGGCTCCTGCGGTATTGCGGCGGGCGCGCTCGACACCCTGCGAGCAGTACATCACATGATCGAGGATAACAAACTCAGGTATGTTTCGGTATCAGAGACCGGTTGCATCGGTCTATGCAGACACGAACCAATTCTTGTCGTGGTCGTAGGCGATTCCCCCCGGGTGACATATGGAAGAGTGACGCCCGATGTTGCTAGGCAGG
Source organism: Chloroflexota bacterium (assembly GCA_016866195.1). GTDB lineage: Bacteria > Chloroflexota > Anaerolineae > Anaerolineales > Villigracilaceae > VGNF01. Next base: position 7,187 of record VGNF01000178.1, read on the forward strand.
TCATCCGCGGGCATGTGATCGACGGCAGGATCGTTGAAGAATTTGTCATTGAATCGATCCCCTATCCAACGATCTGAGGCGTTTGCAGAAAATGTTCAAGGTGAGATTATGGCTCAAAGAATCAATAAACCAGAATTGCATATTGTCGAACTGGTAAACCAGGCTGTTGAAAAACACGGCGTAACGCGGGATGCGGTGGTTCCTATCCTGAACGAAATCAATCGCGCGCTGGGATACATCCCCGCCTCGGCGTTGTCCGAGATCCGCCGCCACATCCCCACACCTCAGGAGGGTGTGTTCCTGGCAGATAGTCATCTCTATTCCGCGGCAAGTTTTTACTCCTTGTTTTCCTTAAAGCCGATCGGCCGGCATGTTATTCGGTTTTGTGAGAGTGCACCCTGCCATGTGATGGGCGGACGCGAAGTGATTCAGGTCCTTCAGGATGAATTGGGTTTAAAGCCCGGAGAGACCAGTGGAGATATGAAGTGGTCCCTGCTGATGACCAGTTGCATTGGGATATGCGGGGTTGGGCCGGTCTTTGTT
>VGNF01000179.1 GCA_016866195.1 Chloroflexota bacterium
AAAACAAGTGAGGAGGGCGATTCGGTCCCTTCGATTGCTGAGCAGCAGACCCGGCATTGCCAGGAGGATCAATGCCAGGTGCAGTGGATTTCCCGCCAGATCGTCTTGATTGGAGAAGTCCACGGTGAAATGGGTCTCCATCCATGTCGTGCGGGAGTCGTGCATGTCAAGACCAACAGCCTCATGCACAGCCTCGATCCGTTCTTCAAAATAATCGTTTAAAGGCTCGATGGGCGTCGCGGCATGGATCGCCAGGTTCCGCAGAATATTCGAGGCTGCCGTTGCCGGGCTGATCAGGCTATTCCTCAAATCATGCCCTGTTCCGAAGGGATTGGAGAACAGGTTGGCATTTCGGACATACTGGGGAACGAGGATGAACGCTGCTGCACCGAGCAGGAAGGCAAGCGGCTTGATCGTCTTCGACCGTTCCCTTTTCAGCAGGTGGCTGAAAAACCACAATCCAAACGGCAGGCCAAACTGATAGGCGGTCGCTTTTGTGTTCAAGGCAAGACCAAGCGCAATCCCGGCGAACAGGCACAGCGGCAGCGTGATTCGACCCCGCATCTGCACCAATAGAAAAGTTACGAAACACACAAGCCACAGACTGACGACGAGATCGTTTTGCGCGCTCGTAGCCTGCAAGATCCCCATGGGAAGTGTCAAGACGGTCATTACAGAAAAGACCTGTGCCTGTACATTCCCACCCAATAGCTCGGCGATCAATGTCACACCGATCAGGCTCCCGAGCAGGGAAAAGAACTGTACCAGGTTGGCCAGGCGGTCGCTCCCCGCCAGGGTCTGCAGGTGCAATATCCCGATCTCCGCCATGGGACCAAGGTCGAGTTGGCGCAAAATTCCGGTGGGATACATATCGAGGCTCCGGTTCTGCTGCCAGTGCATCACCCGGCTCATGTGATAGGTCATCGCATCAGAACTGTTGGGAGGAGCAACGATGGCGATCAGGCCAAGAACACTCACGGAAAAGAAGAGGTAAACCAGAAGGAAGACCGTCCCCTTTGGCAATTGCCGCGCATTCGTCGCCAGCGCAGCCAGTGCTTTTGTCAGGGTGGGACGTTCCGGTTCCCGTAGAATCCGCAACACAAGAACTGAAACGACCAGACCGATGATCCCCCATGACACGACAATTCCTGTGAGGGTCACCGCTTCGAATGCGCTTAACGTTTCGGTGATCGACCAGGCTAGGAATCCTGTGAAAACAAATGCCTCGAGAGCAGCAAGGCGCCAGCCTGATTTTGAAATGGATTTGAATACATAGACAAGCCCGCTAAAGAGGCTCAACCATAAGACGAGCACACCCAATTCCCGCAACAACTGCATTAGACCTCATTAATTAACACGCGCTGAGCGGAGTCCGAGCGCAAGCGAGGGGGAAGTCGAAGCGCGGCTTTCGACGGAGACGGAAACCTCCGCTCGACGAGATGTGATGCCAGGTTTACTCGTCACAAATCTTCTCAAAACCCGCACTACTCATACATATACAAGACATCAAATGAAACAAAATGCTCCGAAGCGGATCGCCTCGGAGCATAAGGACCTCATCCCTTCGCCTCACCGCTTTCGGCGGCGGGCAAGCCACTCCCCGCACCAACGCCCTTGACCGGGGTGGTGATCTTCTTTAGCAAGTCATACCAGAAGGAGGAGCCTTGCGACACCGCCGCGGCGGTTAGCATCAGTCCGAGCGCCTTCATACCGATGAACCAGGCCCACTCCTCGGTCGTGGCATTGGCTGCCGGCCGTACCTCCTGCCACCATCCGATCTTGATCGTGAGCTCGCCCAATTCCTTGATCAAATCCTCGATGCTGGCTTCCGCGCCCTCCTGCTGAACCACCATCTCCGCTTTGGCAGCTGCCAGCGCGCGCAGCTCGGCGTTCGACCACAACACGTCTTGGCCAGCTGGATGCTGTCGGTCCCGAACAAGACCGTGAACCCCACCGAGAGCAGAATGACGAAACTGCGGGCATTGGCTTTGAACGTGGCTGCCGCCTGGTCCAGCAAGCCGGTGAAATAGGCGGTGGTGCGGGCGCGCAGGTCCTCGATACTGGTCACACCCTGGTTGATCCAACGGATGAACGCCTGCTTGCCCTCGGACTCGGGCAATTTGTCCACCAATTCAGCCAGCTGCAGCAGGTTCAGGTTCTGATTCTTGTTGCCGGTCATTCCGGTCATGTCGAAGTAGGCATCCACCAGGGTCGCGACCGGGATCTTCTCGATCTTCTTCGGCACGGTGACCGACCCGAAGACGCTGAACATGTTCTTATAGCGGATTGGGCGCAGGGCGCGCATCTGTGGCAGGTTGATCAGGTCCTCAAGCTTTTGATCCCCCACGATCTTCTTCAAATACCTTTCCAGCGCGATGCCGCGCGTCTCGAGCATTTCGTTGATCAGGCGCGTGATCAATGAGACCATGGACCCCAGGACATAATATACGAAAATCAGGCCGATGGCCACTTCCAATACTTGTGAAACGGACATAAGGTTCTCCTTTGGTTCTATGGACCAGTTGCTTGATGAAACTCTTGAGTCAATTTCTCCAACTCCGCCAGCCACTCCAGCGGCCGCCCCCAGCGCATGCGTTCCCTAACTCCAGCCTGCCCCTTACTTGGACGATCCCACTTTGGGCCGGGGGGACCGGATTCGTCCTGCAGAATGCTTTTCACCCCCCACAAACCCTTGTATTGTACCCAATCCGGTTCGGGATCCAGCAGCACCCGCTTCCACTCGCGGACCTTGGGCCGCGAAGTCTTCCGATCCGACATAATCCGTTTGAGAAAGCTGCTGGATTTCACCACGCCTTCGCGCAGGTTATCCCCCTGAAATCCCACCCGAAAGCCATCTCCGGAGGCGATCTCCATCGGCAGACTGACGACATAATGATCCATCTCATCGCGCATGTAGACGAATGCATCCTCGGCCAGGAATTTGGTCCGTTTCGACTGCAATTCCTTGAGCGCGATCTGGCGCGCCTTCTGGCTCGGGTTGAACCACATGAACAGGTAGTGGATCAAGCCATCCAGCCAGTACAGGAAGCGCTGCAGCCTGCCTGGCTTGTACATGCTGGGGGAACGGATCACCTCCGGCTTGCTGTAATTCGCATGCGATCCCAGCGCCACGTACACCACGGGATGTGTGGTCGGATTCCCCTGCTTGTCCACCGCCTTCAGAACCGATTCCCATTTTTCGATGTTGCCAGCCCCATGCTGCGAGAACAACACCGCATAGGGGTGGGGTTCTTTAAATACACAGCGACCATTTCCCAATCCCCCTCGTGGTGATTCATACCGTTGGCTGCCAGCCGCCAGTCATTGAAGGCGTAGAAGAAATGGTATTGCAGGATGGTCCACTGGTTCTGGTCCCCATCCTGCTGGCGCAAGACCCGCCCGTAGTACACCGGCTGTGGATTCATTTCCAAAATTTCCTCGTACTGCCAGTACGATTCACGAGCGATCTTCTCGGTGGCCTGGGACAGGATGTCCATGATCATCCCGGGGCCCTCCGGGATGACGTGATCGAGGATGAACTTCATCGTTCGCACGGAGAGATAGAACAGCACCATCAGGTAGATGGGCAGCAGAATCAAATATTCCACCTCCAGGCTGACGTATGGGAGAGGTTTGAGGAAGAACCAGATCGGCGCGATCTCCAGCACAATGAAGAACAGGGCGGCCAGCGCGGCGGGGATAATCCTCAAACGGATGGGCGAAGCGACCATGAACAGGATCAGGGCCGCGATCATCGCCGCTCCGACGGCAACCTCCACTGCAAGTGAGCCCAAAAAATACCATGCACCTCCAATGCCGAGCGCCGAGAGGACGCCCCACCACACCCATGCATCCGCATCGCTCAGCGGGTCGTTCACAAATCGCAGAAAATATTGCTCACTGAACAATTTTCCCATGCGCTTGCGCGGCGCGGCCAGGCTCAGGTGTGTGACCAGTTCCGCCACGCCGGCCGGCCCGCTGGGGAACAGCCAGCAGCGATCGAGATAGGGCTCGACCGCCATGGGGAAAAAGCGTTCGCTTCTGGCAAAGCGCAGAACGGGTTCATATCGCTCAAGCAACTCGAGATCGGTCACCGGTCCTCGGCTATGGTATAAACGCGTATATGGATCTTCAACTTCTCGAACAGGCTTTCTCCACCCATTTTAACGCCAAAGCGGAATTCATCGTACGCGCGCCGGGGCGGGTGAACTTGATCGGGGAACATACGGATTACAACGAAGGCTTCGTCCTGCCTATGGCCATCGACCGGGCGATCTGGCTGGCACTTCGTTTTCGCCCGGCAAGGGTTGGGCGGATTACCTCAAAGGAGTGGCCCATCACCTCATATCCGCAGGATATTCCTTGAAGGGGTTTGAGGCAGTAATGACCGGCGACGTCCCTCGTGGTGCGGGATTGTCCTCCTCCGCCGCCATTGAACTGGCTTGCGCGCGCGCCTTTGCAGAAGTCTCCGGGTTCGAGTGGGATGCGCCCCGAATGGCTCGCCTCGCACAAAGAGCCGAAAACGAGTGGATCGGCGTCAAATGCGGGATTATGGACCAGATGGCCAGCGCGGCTTCGCGCGCCGGTTACGCCTTGTTTCTCGATTGTCGATCGCTGGAATACCGCCACGTACGCCTGCCGGAAGATATCGCCATAGTCATTTTGGATACCTCCACCCGCCGCGGGCTGGTGGATTCCGCATACAACGAGAGGCGCGAGCAATGCGAACGGGCGGCTCAGTGGTTCAACGTACGGGCGTTAAGAGACGTAACCGTGGAAGACTTCGAGGATCGAACTACCCGTTTCTCCGGGTTGGATGAAACCGCAAGAATGCGTGCCAGGCATGTCATTTACGAAAACGATCGTGTTCTCCAGACGATCGATCACCTGAGGGCAGGGAATATGAGCCGGGTTGGAAAAATATTCAATGACAGCCACGACAGTCTGCGCGACGACTTCGAAGTGACCAATGACGCTTTAAACCTGATGGTTGAGTGTGCCCGCCTGCGGGAGGAGTGTTACGGTGCACGCATGACCGGCGCGGGCTTTGGCGGGTGTGCCGTGGCTTTGGTTATCAAGGAAAGGACGGCAGAGTTCTCTCGAAAGGTCGCTGCAGATTACAAACAGCGGTCCGGGCTGGAGACCGCCATCTATGTTTGCCAGCCTGCAGAGGGTGCCAGCCTGGTTAAAAAATAACAGGGACACGCTGTGCGTGTCCCTGCCACGTTAGGGGTAAGCCAGCTGCTCGACTTCCGCCAGCCGCTTGCGACCCTGGCGCCTGAGCATTCTCTCCGCCAGAACACGTGCCTGGCGCTTCTGTGCGCTGCGAATGAGCAGTTTCATGAACTTCTTGTGGTTGATCGAATCGTTGAGCAGCGAGAAATCCGCGGAACCCGGTTCACTGGGCGGATAAAAAATTCCGCAATTGGGGTTGATCTCCAGCATGTGGATCACGCCATCCGCATCCATGCGGTAATCACAACGGGCATATCCATTGCCGCCGAGTTCCTTGAACACGCGCGTGGTCTGGTCGCGCAGGGTCCTTTCGATTTTCGGATCGGACACCGCAACGACCGACATCTTTGCGTAATCGACCCATTTCATATCGTAGTGCTTGAAGGACTCCCCTTTCGGGAAGATGAATTCGACCGGTTTGACGGTGATGGGCTGCTGCGAATCTTCCGGATTCTCGGTGATCAGACACGTGAATTCGCGCCCTTCGATGAACTCCTCGATCAGGGCCCGGCCGAATTCCTCGATCTCGATCTCCATCTGTTCCCGCAGCTGCTGGAGGTTCAACACCCGTGATTTCCTGCGGATGCCGACGCTGGCAAAGCCATGCGGCGGCTTGACCAGCATGGGGAAGTTCAGTCGTTTCACCACTTTCTCTGCGTCCTCCGCGCGATTGACGAAGATCCAATTCGGCGTGGGAACGCCCACCCGCCGCGCGGCGTTCTTCATTTCGTCGCGCGTGGGGTCGAAGAATTTCGAATCGGCACCGGTAAAAGCCGCACCCAGTTTTTCCAATGAACGTACCAGACCGATGCCGGAAAGTTGATCGTCCGGCGTTCCGTCACACAAGTTGACAAATACATCCACACCCTCTTCCATCAAGGTGCGCAATTGCCGTTCCACAAATTTGGGCTGGACAAGATGCTGCTTCCAGCGATATCCGTTCATGTACGGTGAGGGATCGTACGGGATGTCGTCCTTGTCAGGCACGCTGGTCAACACACATATATACATGATGTTTCCTTTTGATCCTTCTTTCCTGTTGATCCTGTTTCAGATCATGCACATCAATCGATTCACATGGAGGATGATTTCATGTTTCATGCAATCACATGATGAATTGTCATGTAAATCATCATTCTTATCTGTATTGTATCTATAACTTGAATTAAGTAAAGGGTTTTGGCCCCCCAATTTTCTTAAAATTTTGCAAGGTTTTGGGCTCGAATCGCGATGGGATTTTATGCCGATCGAATAAATTATTAAGGTTTTTAAGGTTCTTTAACATCATTAACGTCTTTAAGGATCAAGCTCGGGTCATTCTTGTGATCCAGGATCCTCAATCAGATCCGTGAATTGATTTAATTCCTCAATCAGGAATATCGCATGGGAGCGTAAACCAAGGTAATTCCCCCAACATCGAAATGCATTCCCTGCCATGTTTAATGCGCGAAAAGTGATTCTATGGATATCTCGTTCAATTCAAGAATGGATGGGTCGTTGAGTTAAGATTTCTGCTTAATCACGAAAGGTGTTTTCGGGTTGCAGAGGATCGGAACCGCTGCAATTCATCCCCTTATTCGGTCAGTATTTCCACCTCAGCCGTCATGCCCCACATCAAACCACTTGGTTGTTCATCGAGCTCAATGAGCACCGGGAAGACCACATCCCCCCCAACCGTTTCGGCAAGTGGAGACACTCGAATCACCTTGCCGCCCAGATGGATGCCCAAAGCCTCCACAAATACTTTGGCAGGTTGACCCTCCCGGACCAATGGCACATCCCGTTCGCTCAAGTCGGTGGTTTGGATCTGTAAATGTGAAAGTTCACCCAGCACCATCACAGCCTGGCCTGCTTGGACGAATTCTGCGGGATGCACGGACACTTCGACCACGGTCGCATTAAAGGGCGCAAGGATGGTAGCCTGGGCAAATTCCGCCTGCGCTCTCTTTACTCCCCTCCTGGCCTGCTCGGTCTCCGCCTCTGCCTGCTGTCGCCTTTCCGGCGGACGGTCCAGCCTTGGAATCCAGTACACCAGGTCCAATTCCGCGGCTTTCAAAGCCAATTCCGCCGCCGTGACTGCCAGTTCAAGATCCGGCGAGTACATCTCAACCAGGGGCTGGCCCGCGATTACTTCATCGCCCTCCTTGACGAGAACCTCCTCCACCGGCGCCGAGATTGCCGTGCTTACCCGGCTTTCGCTTGCTGGAATCACCTCCGCGGACGCGGTGACTCGAGTGAAAAAACACGCGCGGCACGAACATCTCCTACGCCAGCAACTTTTCCCGTTAATAGCAATGCGGACATCGCCAGGAAGGCAATCCTGGTACACCTTAACAACAATCCAACCGTTCTTGAGATCATCTTCACATCACTGTTCTGCTTCAATTCGGACATCCGCGCTCATTCCCCAGCGCAGTCGCTGAGGCTGCTCATCGAAGGCAATTGTCACAGTTGG
>VGNF01000180.1 GCA_016866195.1 Chloroflexota bacterium
ATTCCCTGCTCTTGATGGTACCTCTTGGATTCTCAAGTGGCCTGATTGCGGGTTGGTGGCCACACCGAACGTTCGATAAATTCTTCCGCTCGCTTGCCTATGTTGCCACCTCCACACCTCCATTCATCCTGTCAATTATCATGCTGTCGGTTTTCTACGTCTCCTTGGGATGGTTCCTCCCCGGCAGGTTGGATACCTTGACCTCAATCGAGGTCTCCAGGGATCCTTTTGTTCAATATACCGGCATGCTAACCGTAGACAGCCTGTTGAACGGGCGGCCGGATATTTTTCTCACCTATCTGCGCCATTTGACCATGCCGATATTCACGCTCTCCCTCTTCCATTGGGCAACTCTTGGCCGAGTAACCCGCGTGACCGTGATGGCTGAGAAGTCAAAGGCCTATCTGATGGCTGCCCGGGCACGCGGCGTATCCAGTCGCAAGCTGCTCTGGCATCATGCTGCACGTGCGATCCTGGCTCCCTCCCTGACCACTATAGGTCTGGCGGCGGCGAACATCGTCACCGGAATTTTTGTGGTCGAGATCATATTCGATCTGAACGGTGTTTCAGAGGTGATTGTGCTCGCCATGAGGGATATCCCGGATGCCGCGGCCACAATGGGATTTGCTGTATACAGCGTTGTCATGGTTCTTGGGTTGATGGTGGGGATCGACCTGCTTCAGGCATTTCTGGATCCCCGCGTCCGCGAGGAGGTCATGAGGGCATGAGGCAATACCTGCGGCGGTTCTATGCTCGTCGAGCCAATGTTTATGGTTTGATTTTGGTGCTTGGATTCATCCTGGTCGCGGTGGCGGCACCCGTCCTGTCCCCGCTCGATGAAAAGGACCCGGGTCCTTACAAACAGATCGGCCGCTTCACGGATATGGAACCGCACCCTCCTTCGCGAAAGTCCCCGCTTGGAACGCTGCCAGGTCAGCTCGACATTTATCATTCGATTGTTTGGGGAACGCACAATGCCATCCAATTCGGTTTGCTGGTCACTCTGACCGCCTTTCTCTTTGGTGTCGTATATGGGGCTTTTTCAGGATATCTGGGGGGTGCTGCCAACAATTTCTTGATTCGCCTCGCCGATGTCTTCCTCGTCATTCCGGTGATCGTCGCAACCGTTATGATCCGTCAGCTAATCGGATATGTGATCAATTTGGCCGGTGGTGTATATTATTTTGATATGCAACTTCGACAGATGGTTGCGGATTTCACTAATGTGCCCTCTTCCTATGTCGTCCTCCTGACACGGATCGATCCACTGCTCATCAGCCTGGTTCTCTTGACCTGGATGCCATATGCACGGGTAACGAATACCCTGGTCGTCACCCTCCGCCAGTCAGAATTTATCCAGGCCTCACGCGCGTTGGGAGGGGGTTCATTCTGGGTGGTTTTTCGTCATCTAATTCCCAATTGCATCAGCCCGACGTTGGTGCTGGCAGCCCGTGATGTAGGCAGCGCGGTGATCATGCAGGCTACCTTCACCTTCATCGGTCTTGCCGGAAATTCACCGTGGGGCGCGCTGCTCTCGTTTGGAAGGGATTGGATCATCGCTCCCGGTGGAAACATACTGAAATATTGGTGGCTGTTTCTCCCTCCAACCATTGTGGTCATATTGTTCGGAGTAGCATGGAACATGTTGGGTGATGGGATCAATGACTTGTTGGATCCAAGAATATGATGGCCAGCATCCTTGACCGCAAGTTGCATAATACGGAATTGTTGGCTCCCGAACGGCTCGATCTCCTCTTTCGTGTAGCTAACCAGGCTGAAAAGCTTGGCATGAACATTTATCTGGTGGGTGGCATCATCCGTGATTTGCTTCTCGACCGGCGCGTCGAGGAGATGGATGTGGTCGTCGAAGGGGATGCGGGGAAGTTGGGATTGAGATTGCACAATGAACACGGAGGGAAACTTACACGTCATCACCGATTCAAGACGGCAACCTGGTTCTATTCTGAATCGGGTGCATTGGATTTGGTCACCGCGCGGTCGGAAACCTATCCAACTCCCGGTGCCCTGCCGGTTATCGAAACCGCCTCGATCCTGGATGATTTGCGCCGTCGGGATTTCACAATCAATGCCATGGCTGCCAAGGTGGAGAAGGAACAGCCGGGAGAATTGCTCGATATCTTCAATGGCCGATCTGACCTGGATCGAAAGATCATCCGCATCCTGCACCGGCGATCCTTTGTGGATGATCCCACGCGCATGTTGAGAGCCCTGCGTTACGAACAGCGTTATGGATTTCGAATCGACGATGGAACATCGGAATGCATGAATTCCGAAGCCTTGAAGATCCTTTCCGGAATGAGCGGCGAACGGATTCGGTATGAATTCGAGTCGATCCTTCGGGAGAAGCATCCTGCCGGCATGATGCGGCGGGCGCAAGAGTTGGGTTTGTTGCGGGCGTTTAATCCCGAGTTGCCGGCTTTCAATCCTTCCTACGAGCTGCTGCTGGAATCGGTACCGCCCATTGAATTTGGAATTTCGAACGAACCGCTCGCGTTGGGGATGGCGATATGGTTGGCGGACGTCTCTCCTCAACAGATACGGCAGATAGCGAGAAGGCTCGATTTTCCTCGCCGCCTATCGATTGTTTGTCTGAGCGCAGCCGAGATAAGAAGCTGGTTACCAGGTAAGTCGCAGGATCTAAAACCAAGCCAATGGACCGAGAATCTGGAGAAACATCCACCCTTCGCGATTTATGTGACCTGGCTTCTATCCCAGGCAGCTCCCTTAAGAGATTACCTTGTGAACTGGCGGAATATACGACCACATGCCACCGGTGAAACGTTAATTGCTCTGGGCCTGCCTCCAGGTCCCCAGTATAAAAGGCTCATTTCCAGGCTGCGCCGCGCCTGGTTGGATGGGGAAATCCATTCGGAGCAGGAAGAGCGGGAGCTCCTTCATAAACTAATGGACCAGGGTTAGCTGGCCGTTCCCCTGCTTGCTGGTTTAGTTGCACGTCCTAATTTATAATCGGAACTGGTGAAAATGATGATCCAAAGAATGGAGGAAGCTCAACGACTGACGTACCGTCTTAGGGAACCTTTCCTGACCACACCGGAAGTCTCCTTGTACAAGGCGCTGACCGAAATGGTGGGAGACAGGTATGTCATTCTCCCGAAAGTATCGCTCAACGACCTGTTCTATATCATACGGCCGAATGAGAACGTCCATTTTTTCAACAAGATCTTCCGAAAGCATGTGGATTTCCTTTTGTGCGACCCTTCCACATTCACTCCCCAGTTCGGTGTGGAAATTGTCCGCCCCATGTCAAAGCATGGTGTTCGTGAACCGGATAAGTTCATGGATGAGTTGTTTTCGAGTGCAGGATTGCCGTTGGTGCACATTCCCTCCAGCGAGACATATGCAATGTCCGATATCATCGCTCTGTTCCAATTGGCGATGACCAAATTTGGGGGGACTCTTGTTGAGCGATCGGATCGAAGAAAGGAATCGGTTCCGCAATGCCCGGTTTGTGGCAAGATGATGGTGCTTAGAATTTATCGTAATGGACCGAGGTCCGGGGAGGAATACTACGGCTGTATGGATAGCCCTCGCTGTGCCGGCGTGGTAGCGATCGGTTAGACAAATCGCCCCGGTTAGATATCCCTAGTGCCCAAACAACTTGAAGATGTAGGGCAAAAGCGGCGAATTTCAGCCTCTTTTGCCCACCAATTTAAAGTTGTTTGGGTACCAGTAATGCCGATTCAATTCCGAGGCGTATTCTTTGCCGAGGGTTTCGCGGTTCTCGGTCAGCCAGGCGCTCAAGCCTGTCTTGCAGCGAGGTGGTTCGCCCGAAACGAGCAGGTTCGCCATCAGTCCCTGCACTTCGTGCCGGGTGAGAACGACATCTCGCATATACAACCCAATCAGCTGGGCGCAATAAAGGGCAGCACGTGGAGGCAACGGGATCAGCGCTCTCCGGACACCGATTGCCGTTCCGATGAGTGAGACCATTTGGCGAAAGGAGAATTCCTCCGGCCCCACTGCATCTCGGATGAAGTTTGACTTGCTGTAGATCGAATCCACGACCATTTCGGCGAGGTCGTCGACATAAACGGGGGACAGCCGATACTCGCCCTTGCCGGGCAGCCCAAAGAAAGGGAATCTCCTCAGGATCCAGGCAATGTTGTTGATCAGGATGTCCTCCTTCCCAAACAGCACCGTCGGGCGAAGGATCGCATAGTTCAATCCCGATTGAACCACCGTTTGTTCGTTGACCGCCTTCCCATGGAAATAGGGCAGGGGTGAGTTGATCGACGGGTTGGTGATGCTGATGTGAACCACCCGTTGCACGCCGGCTTGAACAGCCGCATGCATCAGGATTTTTGTGTTTTCCACCGCCTGTGGTTGTGTGTTGGACCTGCGGTCGAATCGGACCCAATAGGTGTTGACCAGAACCTCCACACCCTTGAGCGTCTCAACCAATCCCTTCGCATTATCAAAGTTGAGCGGGAAGGTCCTTACCTTTTTATCGAAGGGATCTGCCCGCCGCGGGTGATTGGTCAGGGTGATCACCTGCTCCCCGCGCTCCAACAACCTGCGCGTAATATATTTACCGGAGTATGAGAATGCGCCAGTTACAGCAATGGTCATGTGATTCCTCCCGCGCGTGGCGCAAACAAGGCAAAGAAGGTGACGATCAAACCCAGACCGACGAGCGCAAACAGGAAACCGATCAGGTTTCCGCTCAAGCGGCTGACCAGTTCAAAGAAAAGGTCCTCCGAACTGCGCGCCTGCGGGTGATAGGAAAGCGAAATCAGGACCGGAAGTCCGACAAGCAGAATTTTCGAATATACGGTCCAAAAGGCGGCGCGGTCTTCCGTCCCGCACAGATCGACCAAAATTCGCCTCAGGTAGGGGTGCAGAAATGCGAATAACCCAAGACAAATCCCAAGGGTGGAGAGTACCTCGATGATATAGGACAGCAGTGGATTCATGGTCAGCTCCTTATTTCAATGCGGACAGAATTCGTTTTACATTGGAGAATCCGAGTGTCTCCAGCCTGGTTACGGCATTCGCAAGGCTGTCGATGGCGTTGAAAAAATCCTGTAAGGCGCGCAAGCGTTCGCGAATGAATAGAATTTCCGCCTGGTCGCCCGCGACTTGCCCGGAATCCAGGGAAGACACTGCTTGCGAAACGGATTTCAAGGCTCGGTCGAATTCGCTGGTTTGTCTCTCTTTCAGGATGGAACGAATGGACTGGAAGAAATCTGTTTCGGCTTTATAAAAATCCCTGCGGTCTCCCAGCCGAGTGGAACGGTGGACCAATCCCAGCCGGGCGAGGGAGCGGATCTCCGTGCTGACTGCACCTTTCGTCAGGCCGGTTCGTTCGGCAATCTCGTCCAGGGAAAGGGCGTCGGGTGCCAGATAGACCACTGCGAAGATTGCGCCCATTCCCCTGGGAAATCCCCAGAAGCGGCTGATCTGACTCAGGCTTTCCGTGAACTCGAGTTTTAGTTGGGCAAGTTTGCGTGTCATTAATTACGACCTGTACGTTTAGAATTTACTAAACGTAGTATATGTCAGGGAATTGGATTTGTCAAGGGATGGAAGCCGCAAGGAAGGGAGGGCGGACCGCCCGGAAATTAAGGGGCGGAGAACAACAGGAACAATTCGGTTCCCGATTTGCCTCGGGCCTGGGTCAAATAGGTGTGGAATGGAACCCGGACGGTCATTTCCGGGGTCTCGTCCCTCATAAACCAAAATTCGACAAAGCCGTAGTTTCCCCGAATCTCTGATTCGGGAATCCGGAGAATCGCCTCCAGGACCTGCGCCATCCAGTCCCCAAACGCCTGTTGATCTGAGAAGTTTTTCACCGGCAGCTGGATTTGGAAATTCGTTTCCATGGCCGTAAACGTGGCACGACCGTCGGCATAAAAGCAATCCTCTCCGAAATAGTTGGCGGATGAACTGGCTTCAGGATGGATCGCGATGATCAGCGGTTCGAGCCTGGCGGATAATTCTGGAGCTTCGTGATACGCCCACATGTAGGCGCATCCCTCCACCGTTGGAGTAAGTGTGATATCAGCTGAGTTGGGGACTCCCGGCCGTTCTACAGAAGGGAAAGGGAAAATGGCGACCTGCGCAGTTTTTGCAAGTGCGGCCAACACTCCCACAGCAGAAACGGTCGAAACGATGACAATGGCCCGTTTTGTATTCATCAAGGCAGGGGGGGAGGCTCTATCGGGAGTTCTTCGATAATTTGTTCAATTGTCTCGTCTGCTTCAGTCTCAGCTGCTTCTGGGAAATCCTCCGGATCGGGCACTTCCTCCATAAACTCGCCAAGATCAGGATTCATCTCCAGCCAATCTTCGATATCCTCGCGAAGCATCGGCTTGGGCTCCGTTGGCGGTTCATCTCCATCGATGACGGAATATTCCCCCTCTGGCAATTCCAGTTCAAATCCATGAACATCTACCAGCGCACACTCGCCTTCAAGACAGGCGGCTTCGAGGCGGCTGCGCTCGGAATCGTATTCCACGCTCAGCAAACTTCCTCGAACGGAGGCCACCCCGGATGGGGTTTCGATTTCCAATGAGTCACCGTTAAGAAGCACGAATAATTTTCCAATGACCAACTCAAGCCTGGTCCTGGTTTCCCCGCCTTCCTCTGTAAGGGAGACAAGCACGAAAGTGGAGTTGGGACCCACCCGGATAATCGTACCACCCGGGAGTAAATCCAATCGCGCCCGACTGGCCTCCCCGGTTTCCACCCCTCCGCCTGTCTGGATCCGCATTCCATTCTCGGCTGGTATTGGATCCTGACCGGAGCAGATGTAGGCGCTCACTTGATTTCGACCTCCAATACCGTTGCTTCCCCGGGAGGCTGGGCAACGGAAGAAGCAGTATCGGTGGGAACCGAAATTGAAGGGTGAGTCACCGTTGGAGGTTGAAAAACAGCTTCCCCGCTTCCCGGCGAACACGACGAATACGTCAGGGTCAGAACGACTACGAACCAAAATCCATTTCTCATATCAGCCTTTCTCACCTTTCTTTCGAGATCCCTCCAGAACTCCCTTCCATCCGGGAGACGATAAGCCGCTGGTTTGACCTCACGAGTAGGATCATTGGAGTAGCTCAGCCACCGCTGCAGACAGGATTGCTGAAGCATGGACGAGCACCTGCTCGTCGAAATCGAATTTTGGATGATGGTGCCCGAAATTCAGGTTTTTCTCCTCATTTGCCGATCCAATCAAGAGAAAGCAGCCGGGCACCTTCTGAAGGAAAAAGGCCATATCCTCGGCGGTCATGGTCTGGTAGGATGCTTCCAGCCTGGAAGAGGGGAAGAGCCTTTTAGTTGTATTCAAAACCCTACCCGTGATTTGTGGGTCATTGACAACGGGCGGTGTGAGTCTCTTGATCTCGATCTCTGCACGACATCCCATGGCTGAAGCAGTTTGGGTGACGATTTGTTCGAACCTGTGAACGATCCGCCCGCGGACCGCAGCCTCAAAGGATCGAATGGTTCCCTCCAAATGAGCCTCCTGAGGGATGACATTGAAGGTGGTGCCTGCGTGAAACTGGGTGACGCTCACGACCGCCGTTTCCGATGGGGGAATGTTGCGTGAAACGATTGTTTGCAGGGAGGTCACGATTTGTGCCGCTGCCACGATCGGGTCCACGGTTGAATCGGGAATGGCCCCATGG
>VGNF01000181.1 GCA_016866195.1 Chloroflexota bacterium
TTTTACGACGACTATTTCATGTTCGACGATCCCACCCAGGGCAGGCTCCGCTTCCGGGAGGACAATTTAATTAATGAAAGAGGCGAAGTGGAGTCGGTCCGATCGCGATTAACCCTGCTTGGCTTGAAACGGGAGGGCGAAATCGGGCACGACGTACTGCTTTCCCGCAGCCGCTTCCTGGCTCCAGCAGTGCATACCGCGCGGTTCTACCGCGAATACTTCAAGCCTGTTCGCGAAGTATCCATCGAGAAGGACCGCCTGAGATGGCATATTCGATACAAAGGGACTGATTTCTTTGTGAACCTGGACCATATGAAAAAACCCGATATGGGTCATTTTCTGGAAGTGAAGAGCCGAACATGGTCCAGAAAGGATGCAGACCACAAGGCGGATCTGGTCAATGAACTGCTGGACATCCTCGACGTCGGCAGGGCGGAAACCGTCACACAGGATTACATTGAAATCCTCAGCGAAAGTGGATGAGGGATCGCGAAATCCATGAAGAAAGCTATCACAGCGCTCCTGGTGGGATTCTTCGTAGCTGCTTCGGTCGTCGCATTGATCCTGTTTAATTTTGACCGTCGGGCATTTACCGCGCAAACCTACCAACGCGTGTTTGCCAGCCAGGGATTCTACGAACGCATTCCTGCCATCCTGGCGCAGGCAGTGACCTCCTCCCCGATCAATCCAAAGGACCTGCCCCTCGTCATGCAAGGTATGAATGCCCAGGCGTGGGAGGAATTCTTCCGGGTACTGCTGCCACAGGATTTGATCACCGAACTGGGGAATCAGGTATTGGATTCGGTATTCGGCTATGTAAACATGGAATCGGATGTCGCCCTGATCTCGTTGCTCCCCCTCAAGGAGACCATGGCAGGACCCGCCGGTGTACGGGCGGTCTACAGACTGCTTGAACGCCAACCTGCATGCACTCTGACACAAGCAGCGCAAATGACGATCAATCTCATCACGATCCGGGACATTCAATTGTGCAATCCACCTCCGGAGATGCACAACCTACTCACACCCGTCATCCAGGCCCAAATGGAGGTTATTGCCATCTCACTGCCGGAAGAATCGGTGCTGATTGAAAAGAAAACCCAACCCGATTCGGAGGATCCACGCATCGGATTGAGGGATCTACGGCTGCTGATGAGAATCTCCCCCATCCTGCCATTCGGCATACTGATACTCTACACGTTGTTGACCGTTAATTCGTTCAGATCTTGGCTGGAAGCCTGGGGATTGCCGTTCTTAATTACCGGGGTGCTTGGGGTTTTTACAGGTTTGGCCGGTGCATCCCTGCTCGGAGGAATGATCCGCCGGAACATAGCGAAAAATGCACCAACCTACCTTCCCGAAGCGTTCACAGAATACTCCGGGGATCTTGCGAATGCCATGGTGAATGCATTCACGAGACCCTTGATATGGCAGGGATTTTTCCTGACCGTTTTTGGTCTCACTCTTGTTGTAACAGCCTATTTCGTTCGAAAACGTCAGGCGATGATCCATCCAAGCGAACAGGAAACCATCATCGATTGACTCGCGACAAGATGATGGCAAGGAGAAACGATGAAACGCGCAGCAATATTTGTCTCGATTCTGATCACCGGGATCGCGTTAGCTTGCACATTGCCGGCCGGTCCGAATGTCCAACCACCCGCAATTCCAACAATTCCGCAAGTCGCTGTGACCAGTAACATCCCCATTCCAACCGCATCAGGGACATCCCTCCCACCCGCGGCTCAGACATTCACACCAACGGTCACCATCACGCAAACAGTATCCCCCACTCCCAGCGTTCCCACTGCGTTGTTCATCATGAACGCCAACTGCCGTTCAGGACCGGATAAAACCAAGACCGCAGTAATGTCCTTTCTGAAGGGAGAAACGTCGGAGATCCTGGGGCGCAACAATGAACTGGACAACACCTGGTGGCAGGTCAAGATTCCCAACTCAGACGATAAATGCTGGGTTTCCACGATCACCGTGAATGTGATCGGAAGCTACGACGACATTCCCACCATTCCGCCGCCTTATTAATCAATCCCTCAGAGTCCTTAACTCGAAGGCGCGGGGTTACAAAGTGAAAGGATTGAATCTTTGCGACTTGGCGTCTTTGCGATGAAAATCCCATTTTAGCAAATGCTATACGTAAAAACGCAGAGCTGCGAAGGGAAAGAATTGGTTCTTTGCGTCTTGGCGTATTTGCGTTGAACTTTGCATGTCGGGAATGTGAAACGCGAAGGCGCAGAGCTGCGAAGAAAGATCGTTTAGGGTTATCTACTCTTCTGCCGATATCTTTCCTGAAAATCGAGAGGCTTCATGCCGTATAACCTTCAAGGGCATGCGTTCGCCAGGTGTTCCTCAAGCGTTACACTAAAAACATGATATCCTGAATTGTCGCATTTGGCGCGGAAGTAGTAAAAGGGGGATTCAAGCGGATATGCCACTGACCTCAAGGCATCCAAGCCCGGATTTGCTATCGGACCAGGCGGCAATCCCAGGACTACATAGGTGTTATAGGGGGAATCGATCTTCAAATCCCTCGCCTCGAGGGGATTCTTCCACCAGGTTCCCTGTCCAGGATCATATCCAATCGCCCCTTGCACGGTTGGATCGCTTCCCAACGACATACCCGCGCTCAACCGATTGATAAAAACCGATGCAATCTGAGATTGTTCCTCGAGGCGGACTGCCTCACGCTCAACGATGGATGCGAGTATGACCCCCTGGTAAACGGTCAGATTCCGGGCGTTGAAACCCTGACGCAAATCTTCGGTGAGGTGTTGGGTGAACCCGCGTCCGATCCTCTCAAGTACCTGTTCGACGGAAGAGTCGCGCGGAAGAATGTAGGTATTCGGGAGGAAAAATCCCTCCATGGTTGCGCCGCCGGGGATGAAATCCAATACTGCCGGAGGTCGGTTGGCAGCTTCCAGAAATTCCTCGGGGGTAATTTCGAGTCCTGATGTCGGTAGAGATGCAGCGATCTCTTCCATCCGCCAGCCGGGTAGAATGACGAACGTCAAATCCTGCGGGGTCGAATCCTGAAGTTCGTGCGCGATATCGATGATTGACATCGATGACCGCAGCAGAAATTCCCCGGCCTGCAAGGACCTGTCCAGACCGCTGTAGACAAGATAATCGTACATGGCTTGATCGTTGACGATTAATCCCGAGACCATCAGGCGATTTGAAATGGACAGGACCGATTCCCCGGGCTCGATGCGAAAACGCTGATGCAATCCGGATTCAGAGAGCGGGGTAGTCAACTTGTTACCGTGCACGAGAAGTTTCGAGGAATATTCGATTCGCTCCGAAATGCTTAGCGAGGCTCCTGGAGGTCCGTACAGAAGAGAGGCACGCGCGGGGATATACCCGAATGGGAAATACAGGGCCAGTCCTCCAAGGATGATCAGGCTGAGGATGTGATATCGTCTCAAGTCGTCATTCTCCCGCTGTGGTGGAGTGATAAGATTTCGAATCCAGATAGGACTGTAAAATCAATGCGGCCGCGAGGGAGTCTTGGTGACCGGCCCGTTTCTTTCTGGAACCACCCAATTTCAAACGCACGGTTCGAGCATCTTGGGTGGTGAGCGATTCATCCCACATTTCGACAGGCACTTTTGTGTGCGACCGAAGCTCTTCGGCAAAACGCTCCGCCCGACGGCCAGCCGGGTTGGGATTACCCTCTTCATCGAACGATTGACCGACGATGATTCGCTCCACTGCGTGGCTATCAGCCAATTCCAAAATACGCGCGGCGTCGCCTTTTCTGGATGTATGTCCCACCTCGGCGAGTGGATAGGAGATGGTCCCTGTGGAATCGCTGATGGCAACGCCGATTCGCTTTTCACCGTGATCAACAGCCATCAATCTCATTTGATTTCCAAGGCAATATTGAACGGCACGATCGGCATCCAAGGCCACCAGTCCGGAACGAGCTGTATTTGCGAATCGTCGCGCAAGGAGAATTTCCCATCCAGCAGGGCAACCACTCGATCTTTTTCCACTCCGCGCACCAAGGAATAGACACGCAATTCATCGATGTCCTTGAGCAGCGTTCGCGAGACGTGCAATTCGAATTTCGTGACTCCGCTCGAATCAGTCACGGGTTTGTTCTTCAGCTGGAATTGTGGACGACCGGATGGAATGAACCCTTTGTCGGTTGGCGGGGCGATGGAGAACTGAGCCAGCTGCATCAGATCATCATGGAAGATATATTGCACTGAATATTGAACCTGCATTCGCAGCTCCAGCCTATCCCCGGCCTGGCCGGCCGCTGGAGCGAACCTTTCTTCGAGGATCGCTGTAATTTCAAGGGTATCAGCAAGAAATAGGTCATTGCTGGATATTTGGGAGCGCAAATTCCTTTCGGCTTCCCGCTTAAGGATGCCCACAGCCACATTTCGCAATTGCTCGCGATCCAGATCGGAGGGACCCAGGATCCTCCTGTCCGTGCCTCCGGAGATTAACTTGGGATTGGTAACCGAGATCACCGGATTCAATTGACCTTCCACGACCACGATCGTATCCACCGGGGCATTTCCCTCTGATCCGGCTCGAATTGCCTGAATTGGAACCTCGACAAATTCATCTTCACCCGCACTCAACAGGACTGGATTTAACGTCGAGAACCGTATCGGAGGAGTTGAACTCGTCGAAACCACGGTTCCGGAAGGGATATTGACATCCTCCTGACTCAAGTTCGTGAAGCGCGCAATGCCGCGCGATCTGGTGTGGGGCACGAGGATTTCATTCACTACGGGTTGCGGGGTTGCGATTCTTCCACCTCCACGATAGTTTCAATCCGATGAGCCGGTATATTCCCGGCAACAGTTACTGAAGGAGTGGATTCTTCTGCCAACACCGGCACGGTCACCGACTGTGTGCGTTCCTCCGGGTACAAAACCAAAGTTGCGCGCGGTAGAAAAGCCCCGGCCAAAGAAAATACAGCCAGGATTCCCATGGAAAATCCGGCGAATCGCACAATCCATGAACTCCTCCAGGCAGGTTCTTCTTGACGAATCGAAGCCCGCAGAATTCGAAGATCCCTCCTCGGCGGTTTGGGGATCCGATGTTCCCTGGCAGGCCTTCCCAGCCAATCACTTTTTTGAGCAGCCAGTGCTGTGTCGAACACTGGTATGCCGAGTGTTTCCGCGTCCCTCCTGACCTGGACGCGTCGGGTCACCAGCCCCAGTTGCATACCCAGGGAATCAGAATGACGCTGGAGGACTTTCAAATCCAATACTCGTAGATTCACCCGCTCATATTTCGGCCAGACAAGCAGAACGCGGGGGGTTTTAACCCATTTCAGGCGATCCCGAACAGAAATGAGATCATCATGCGACTCGAGCGAGATGATCTGGGTTTTCAATTGACACCCGGGTCGCCGTGATTTTTCCTCTTCAAGCCTCTAGCCTTTTCCACCAGGCCAGGCAACGCATGGAGGAACCGATCCACATCCGATTCGGTCGTACTCACGCCAAGTGTGATGCGCAGCGATCCCAACGCCCAATCCTTTGAGATGCCCAAAGCGGAAATCACATCGCTGGGTTCCGGATTTCCCGTCTTGCACGCCGAACCGGAGGAACAGGCAAAGCCGGCCGCGTCGAGCAGTTGAAGCAGGGCATTTCCGTCCACATCCTTGAACACAAAAGAGGCATGATTCGGCATCCGGCGATCCGGGTGACCGGTTAATGCGGAATCCACGACCTGCTCCAGCACAGTTCCCATGATCCGATCCCGCAAAGGTTTTACGTGCGTGCATCGGAATTCACGTTCACTGGATGCAAGATGGAGCGCCTCGGCAAATCCGACAATGTACGGGACGTTGTGAGTCCCGGACCGCATGCCAAATTCCTGACCTCCACCACTGATTTGCGGAACCAAATTCATCCCTTTCCGGACATATAGCGCGCCGATTCCCTTCGGACCGTAGAATTTGTGCCCCCCGAGGGAAATCATATCCACGCCGAGCGTTTCGACATTCACGTCAAGATACGCGGCGGCTTGCACCACGTCGGAGTGAACAACCGCTCCATGGGTCCTGGCAATCTGAGATAGCTTTTCAACCGGATTGATGGTTCCAATCTCATTGTTAGCCAACATCAGGGAAACCAAACCACCGGACTCGTTCATGCCTCTCTCGAGTGCTTGTGGAACCACGGCACCGTATGGATCCACTTCGAGCCACACAATCGGGATCCCGTGTTCCCTTTCCAGGTACTCAGCAGTGCGGCTGATCGCATGATGCTCCGTTTTTGCTGTCAAAATCCTTCTGACGCCATTTGATGAGGTTTTCGAAAAGGCAAAGCCACGCAATGCGAGGTTGTCCGATTCGGTGCCGCCGGAGGTAAACAGGATCTCCTCCGGTTGGCAATGCAATATGGCTGCCACCTTCTCGCGGGCCTTATCCACAGCGGCTTCCGCCTTCTGTCCATGGCGGTGGATGGACGATGGATTGCCATAGTCGGCATTGAAATACGGGAGCATGGCGTTTAGAACGCGCGCGTCGACAGGGGTTGTGGCGGCAAAATCAAGATAGATCATTGGAGGGATTATAGCAAATCTATTCACTCCGAATGTTACAATCAATCCATGGGATTGCACTGGATAAGAAGAACAGGGTTGATCATTGGAGCGGCGCTCGCCCTGATCATGTTGTTCGCCAACCTGCTTGGTCTGGATCACAATGATAGCTGGGGCGGCAAAAGGATTGTTCTGTTTCTAGGCGGCTTGCTGCTGGTCCTTTTCTCAACCAGTAATTCAAGCCTTCGATTGCTCAACAACCGGTTACAGGACAAGACTGCTCGCGCCAATTTCGCTGCAATTGCTGTGGTTCTTCTGATCACGTTATCCTACGTGTGGTGGGTCAGTCTTGGCTTGTGGACCAACTGGCCGGAAACAACAGCCTATTACGACATGCTGGCACGCGCGTTCTCACACGGGAACCTCCATTTGGATGTTCAACCGGATCCGGCCTTGCTCGCGCTGGAAGACCCTTATGATCCGCAATACCGCAGCGGAATCCCCGTTCTGTGGGACGCAAGCCTTTATGAGGGGAAGTATTACCTGTACTGGGGACCCTCGCCAGCCGTTATTCTTGTTCCCCTCAAATGGATCTCAGATCAGGTGATAGGTGATAATCTACTCACATTCATCTTTCTCGCAGGGATGTATGTTTTCATCACTCTCACACTGCTCCATCTATGGCGATCGGATTACCCGGATATCCCGGCAGGCGTATTGTCAGCATGTCTCGTCCTGGCAGGAATCATCAATCCCATTCCTTTCCTTCTGGTGGATCCCCGCATTTATGAAGCGGCGGTGGCTGCGGGTCAATTCTTTCTGCTGGGAGGCATCTATTTTCTCTTTACAGGAATGAAAAAGTCCTCGAACCCAAGATTCTTCCTGGCAGGCACCTCACTCGCGTTGGCAGCTTCCTCGCGCACGATCCTGATCTTGCCAGTGCTATGCCTGGGGTTAGTTATCCTGTTGTGGTTCCTTTCGAATAAGGGGGAGATCAAGTTGGGGCGAATCGGCTCCCTGATCCTGCCTCTCATGGTGGGTGCGGGCGCCATGCT
>VGNF01000182.1 GCA_016866195.1 Chloroflexota bacterium
AAAAACTCACGCTTTTCCATCGACATCCGATAAAACTGGATTGTTGGGGTTGGGCAGGGGATTCGCTCGAATATTTGGGAGCGTATGAAGGTGCGCCCAAGTCAGAAGTGACGGATAGAACCATGAAATGGGAGAGCGGCGACGGAACCATTGACGCAAGTTTGAGCGGTTTCCAGCTCTCGCCGGATATTCCCCTGCCGAAGGGTTTGTCGGATGTGATCTACATCCCGCCGCCGTACGCTTTGAAACAAACCAACCTGCTTGACAATTGTACGAGTCATTCCGCGGGCATTTCTCCGAAGGAGAAGGAGGATTGCGCGGAGGCGGTGTTCCTGGGATATACCATACTGGTTTGGGAATGGGATCCATCTTGTGCCGGTAAACCATCCTGCTACTCGGACATCAATGGATTTCAAGTCTATGGGATCAATGAGTTTGGAGTGAGTTATTTGATAGCCACGATCCCAGGGCGCTGGCAACATGCCGCCGTCCTGCTCAAACATCCAGAAGGAGAACGATATTACGTGCGCGCCCATCTCAGCCTTTCCCAATCCAAGAGAACCAATATCGTTACTGTTACAGAAATGTCTGCGGGATTCAAGAGCGTAAGTCTTTCGCCCTCAGCTGGAACAGGTCAAGAGATCACGATTGACAAGTATAGTTCCACGCCATGTGGAAAGACTTTCGAAGGTTTGGACTGGAAGGATTTCCTGCCTACGCAGCTGGTTGGTTTTACGCACAATTCCTTCACCACGTGTCTTGCGACCAGCGATCATTACCACCGTTCCAGAATCATGTTTGATTTAAGCGGTGTGGATGGGAGCGTAAGCACGGCGAGACTTAGTTTTTCTCCGGAGGGCACAACAGTAGATGGTGTGGTCGACGCGACTCTTCTATGCGCCCAGTCCTTGAATATTGTGAGCGCGGTGAGTGGGGACGAGGCGACCTCGTTTACACCTTTTCTAGCGCTGCCCAAATACGGAGTAAAGGGCATGTCTTTAACATTGGATGTAACGACCGCGGTTAAGGATTGGGTGACCAAGGGCAAACCAAACTTCGGTTTCCTGATAACGCCACAGGAAGGCGGATATACCAAAGCGGAACAATCCTGCCTTTCCCAATACGGGAGCTTCAATTTAAGCATTAATTATTTTCTCAAGTAGTTTCGCGTAGAGGTCAAATGAATAAATCCATTCTTTCTTTTCTTGTTCCGTTTCTTCTCATGCTGGGTTGCTCGCCACAAGCAGTCTTCGAGGTTGGCCCGCAGGCATGGATCGACGCGCCGTTGAACGGGATGGAATTGCCGCTGGCGCCCTATGAGATCGTCGCCCACGCTGAGGATCCGTCGGGAATTTCACAGTTCGAAATCAGCGTGGACAATTCAGTAATCGCCGCGCCGGGCGGGAGCGAAGGTTCATTATCTACGGTGCGGCCGGTGTGGAATATCACCGCGCCCGGCGAATATATGGTTTCAGTTCGTTCCCAGGGCAATTCGGGCGGCTGGGGGGACCCGGCAATTGTCAAAGTCACGGTGAATGACGCGCAAATCCAAATTTCAGCAGAACCGACAGGGACAGTGCCACCGCTCCCAACACCGACCTCGACGGCATTACCGACCCCCATATTCGTGCTGATCAAGAATGCCAATTGCAGGTATGGTCCCAATCAGGTGTTCAATGAAGTCGGCGGCGTCTTTGCAGGCGACAATATACCCATCGAAGGCAGGAGCGAGGATGGGTTGTGGTGGCTGGTGCGGCTTCCAAACGGAGTCCAATGCTGGGTGGCAGGCTCGACCGGCAACGCAACGGGAAATGCAAATAGCGTTCCCGTGGTTCAGGGTCCACCCACGCCTATTCCTCCACCGACGGAGGAAATCATACAGGGTTGTTTTGTCTATGATCCGAACCAACAACCTGTTTGCACCGTGCCCTGCCCCGCCAATGCCCAACCGGGAGAGGCATGCACGCCGTAGTGCAGGATCGCACCCGGCGATTTTTTCACCCACATTCGAATTTCAATCCTGTCCCCGGCGATGGTTGGACCCAGACCTTTTTCGCGATTTCTCTGACGACCAATGTTGAATGCTCCCTTGGGCATACTAGCTGCCGATGGTGTGTAATGTTCAGCGACAATATACTCCATGCTCTGGAGGAATATGACATTGCCTGCATGTCAATTTTTTGTCGATCGTGTCTTCTCGTACGAAGAAGGTTTTTGAGAAAATCCGTGAATTAGAGGTGGGGAGCGCGAGCCGAGGAGGAAAGGTGAAAAAATGGTGTTGAGAGATGACGGAACCAGAACCCCCGTGAAAACTCACCTGCCATCCGTCAACATTCATCAATATGTGGAAGAATCTCTTGAGATCGATGAGCGTCAGGTTTTTTTGATCAGATCGCGTATCCGCTGGGGAAGCTCATCATGATTAAAAGGCTTCGTGACGTAATCATTCGCTCCGGCCAGATAGGCAATCGCCTTGGAGTCGCTATCATCCGAAGCAGTGATGATCAGGATCGGGGTTTCGGAGAAGGTCTTGTGAGCCCGGATCAGGCGGCAGAGTTCAAATCCGTTCGGCTGGGGCATGAAGAGATCGAGGACAAAAAACTCCGGCAAGGTGGCTTCCGCAACCTTCATGGCGCGGTCGCTTTCGTTTTCCACAGTTACCTCGAATCCTTCCAGGGTCAACAGTTTATCCAGCAAAGCTGTAACCTGGGCGTCGTCATCTACGATAAGAATTCTTGGCATAGTTTCCTTCCCGCCCTTCCAGCAGGATTTCCCTCGGGCGGAATTTCTCCAATCATACGATTAATATTGGGAACCTGCAAGATGCCGAATCGTCTGTTTGAATCGGGTTTGTCCACTCATAAAATCCGTAAACAGCACAATTGAAAATTTTTTTCTCCATGGCAATCCATTCGACAGGATGACCCCTGGTATGTACAATTGATGAAGTCGCCAGAAAGCCCAGAATACAACGAAACCAATATTAGATTGCTTTAGATGAGATTCCAAAAATACCTGACCATTTTCTTTGCGGTAGCGTACTGGTTGCCCGTGGGAATCCTGCAAATTTGGAGGGGGATTCACGCGAAATTTGCATTGATCTATCTGGTTCTTGGGGTTCACTCGCTGCTCTTTGGATATTTGTTGTTACGCCGTAGAGCGGAGGCCGGCACCTATCCGTGGTATGTGCAACTGCCGATCATCCTGTCAATCTTTCTGGGGAGTCTCTTTAATTACGACCATCCTGCTGAGCTTCTCAAGTCCCTGCCATCCGTCATCGGTTTTCTGCTTTCTATTTGGGCTCTAGTCAGCTTGGGAGATGCGGCTGGAATTGCACCGGCGGATCGGGGATTGGTCCGGCGGGGCCCTTATCAATACATCCGTCATCCAATGTATGCCGGATATTTGATCAGCGCGATGCCGGTTTTAATGTACAGTCCTACCTACTGGAACTGCACTATTTTCGGCATCATTCTTGTGACGATTGTTATTCGGATCTTGCTTGAGGAGCGCGTGATATCGGATTATCTGACCTACAAGCAAAGCGTGCACTGGCGGATTGTTCCATTTGTATGGTGACGCGACTGCACGCCTCTGCCTGACCAATGGCCGGCTTTAACGCGTTTACTGCGTCATGTCGCTGGAAACTTGTTATACCCTTCCCATGTGGGCGCAAAGGCATTCTCTCTCCGCTCGACCGCTGCCTTGGTTTCCAGGTTGGATTAACGGAGGACCAGTAATCTGGAAAATTTGAACATATTTCTTGACGGATGGGATGTCTTCAAAGAAAGCGCAGGCGGGATTTTCGTCTTCTTTATCACCGTATTTGGACTGGGCTGGGCTGTTTCCAGGGTGTTCGTCATAAACGCCGTTCGCGAAGAGGTTGCGAAATTACTCCTGGTATTGAGCCTGGGTTGTTTTTCGCTTCTTTGGATCTCGCTTTCCCTCGTCCTGCTCGGACGAATCCACCCAAATATATTTTTCTATGCAAGCCGGGTGCTTCCCTGGATTTCGGCAGGTGTTCTAATATTCGAAGCTGTTCGTTTTATCAGAAATGGGGGCCGGGCTGCATCCATGCGAAACATCTCCGTCCTCTTCGTGTTGGTGTTTGCGCCTGTATTTTTCCTTCGACTCGCCTTTATTTCCGATCTATTGCTGCCGCAGTACGACGATTCACCCGAACATTACATGATTGTACAGGATCTGGTCGATCCTCTCCCTATCCGTGAGGATTCATTCTATGCGCTTGGAAACATTTCCGAAAACTACTACCATCTTGGTTTTCATTTCCTTTCCGCCTGGTTTTCCGTCTCCTCAGGCATGGATATCGCCAGGTCAATTTTGCTGCTAGGTCAGATCTTTGTTTTTTTGTCAGCCATTTTTGTGGCTTTCCTAATTCTTGTCCTGACGGAAAATTATTACGGCGCGGCAGCTTCAGGCTTGTACGCAGCATTGGCATGGGAGATGCCCGCATTTGCAGTGAATTGGGGGAAGTATCCGGCCATCGTTGGAATTGCGCTTTTCCCGGCGGCGTTAGGAATATTGATTATTCTCGGCCGATATCAATTCCACAAAGCGTCCACCTGGATTCTCTGGCTGGCAGTGATCCTGGGAGCGGGATTGTTGCATACCCGGCTTATCGTGTGCTTGGGGATATTTTTGGTGGTCTATTTGCTTTCAAGGATATTCCCACTCAAGGGCAGCAATAGACTATGGCAGATAATTATCGTAGCTGGAGGGATATCGATCTTGTGGTTGTTTAGGAACTCGCTATTGGTTTTTTATGCAAACAACTTATTCTTGCCTTTGATATTTATCGTGGTCCTCTTGCCTTTGGCTTGGATGGAATTCCATCAGGCAACATTTCAAATCATCTTTTCAACTCTTGGTCTGTCGGTTGCCTCCCGAGTGCCGTTATGGCTTGAGGGATACGGCGCATTTCTTATGAACGCTCAATTTCTGGAAATATTCTTGTATATCCCTCTCGCTTCGCTCATCGGAGTGGGATTGGCGGGTCTATTTAAACAGGAATTCCGATTTTCCATATGGATCAAGTGTGCGGCTGTGGCTATTGCTGTAGTCGGTTTACTGTACGATTTTCCATCGAAGAAAGCATTCTCTCCGGACTTGTGCTGCACCTATGTCAACCAGGGCGATCTCCAAGCGATCCAATGGATTCGCAACCATTCCTCCGAGGATTCCGCAATTTGGATACCCGCCTTCAAGCCGGGGAAATATAAAATAGGGACGGATGCCGGAGTTTGGATTCCAGCGCTTGCAAATCGCAACGCCAATAAACTTGCATATGATTTCGACTGGAAAGCCAATTCGGCCAGAGAGACCCTCTGCCAGGTCTATTACAGCGAAGTATACGTATACGCAGGTTCGACCCAATTCAGCTTTGACGTCACAGCGCTGCAGGCTGTGGAGTGGCTCGAATTGACCTTTTCTAGCGGGGATACGCAGATCTATGCCGCAGCATGCAAGGACCAATAGACTATTGATCTTTTTGGGGTTTCGGCGCGACAATAGTGTCAAGGTTCGCTAATCTGGAAGGAGGTTCCAATGAAGCGGTTATATTTACGTTGGTCATGCTTGGTGTGATGTTCTTTATTGGGGGATGTGGAGGAGGGGGCTCGCCGATTCCCTGCACGCCATCTGAAATCGGCATTGCCGGCAATCTTTCCCCAAGCAATTATCAGCTTGTGGGACTTTCCCCCTCCCTTACATGGGAGTATCCGTCTTCTAGTCCCTCCCCGTACCCTTACCCGACCGGCTCGACGGACTGCGGCATAAGTGGGTACCAGATTTATCTGGCTAAGTTCTATGATCAATACCATGATATTGGTGGGACGGTCTCTGGCGCGGGTACCACCACATTCACTCCCGCCGCTGCTCTGGAGCCTGCAACCATATACATGTGGGAAGTAAAGGTTTTATCGCCTGCGGGGAATGGCCCATGGACCGGCAAACATGCTTTTGTGACTGGTCCGATTTGTGATGTGGTCACCCTGCCGGCGCCATACGCCTATTCACCGTGGGGGACAGTGAGCACATTGAGACCTCACTTCATTTGGTGGGGAACCTACGGTCAAGAACATGGATGTATGCCAACAGGCTATCACCTGGAGCTGTCGCTTGATCCAGCCTTTGGCAGCACTGTGGCCTCCGTGGATACGACAGTATCCCCAAGTTATTCATGGGATGGCTGGGTTCCCGAATCGGATCTTCTGGATTGCACGGAGTACTATTGGAGGGTGGCCGCCAAGAACGGGTCAACCATAGGACCTTATTCAAACAAATCCTTCACCACACAGGTTGGATCCTGTTCCCTGCTACCATTTATCCCCGAGATGGTATACATTCCAGAGATCGATCAAAACTGCCGCATAGGACCCAATCCGCTCTATCAACGAATGGCCATATTGAACAGAGGCCAGAGCTTCCCAATAAATGCACTGGCAGATACTTCCAGTGGTCCCTGGTATCTTGTTGGTATACCACCAACACCGGGCGATCCCACAGGTGGTGAAAGATTCTGCTTCGCAAGAGGAGACCTGGGAGAGGTTCAAGGTGGAGATCCTTCTGAATTACCTGAGACAAACGATTATCCACCTTTGCCGCAAGAACCAGGTCCAGGAGATGAAGGCGGCGAAGGCGAAGATGCAGGTATTTGTCCCGCAGGGCAATCCTGGGTGTGCAATTACAATCGATACCCCCCAGCCTGCCACTGTAGTAAATAAGGTCATCGAGATCTCACCGAAGGAAATTTAGCATCGTAAAGATCTCTTGAGAGATAGATTTAATCCCCCTCCCGAAAGGATGCTGGTACGGGAGGGGGGTTACTTTTAATTTGATTTGTTTCCTTCAACAAGGTATATTTGGTGCACCATGGTGTTCGAAGATTTTTCCTGCCATCCTCTCACTCCGAAACTTTGGCATGATTTCGAGATCCTCTTCGGCTCCAATGGAGCCTGCGGAGGATGTTGGTGCATGTACTGGAAGCTGCGAGGGAAAGCTTTCGAGGACGCTGCCGGTGATGAGGCCAGGCAGATGCAAAAGTCACTGGTTGATGCTAGAAACTCTCCAGGGTTAATCGCCTATTCGGAGGGGCATCCGATCGGATGGATCGCTGTGGAACCGCGCAGCGCCTATCCCAGACTGGCGTACTCACGTGTCCTCAAACCGGTCGATGACCAGCCCGTCTGGTCCATCACATGTTTCTACATCTCCGGGAAGGTTAGAAGAAAAGGATTGACCGTCAGGTTGCTCATGGAAGCGGTGAAATATGCAAAGGAACATGGCGGGAGCATCGTCGAAGGATACCCGGTCGAGACTTCGGGCGAAGCTCCGGCGCCATTTATCTTTACAGGAACTGCTTCGGCTTTCAGGCAGGCCGGATTTGTCGAATGCATCAGGCGTTCAGCAACTCGTCCAATCTATCGGTACATGATCTCTTGAGCCACGCGTGAATTATCCCCGACCATCGCGAACCTATACCCCTCGCGAAGTCCTTTTCCTCGCGTTGGTTTTCCTGCTTTCCGGGTTGATCGTGGGTCTGCTCTTG
>VGNF01000183.1 GCA_016866195.1 Chloroflexota bacterium
GGATCCCGTCAGAATCAAAACCCTGGGCGCGGCAGCTGATCCGGTATCGCGGGTATCGCATGCGATGGGAGCATGCGGCAGCCTGCTGAAAAAACATTGCCAGAAAGTGCGTAATGACATCAATGGAATCTATCTGAATACTTGGTGCGCAAAAAAATCAGGCCTCCGGCATCGGATTGAACTGGATGTTGCGGATCAACATAAAGCCTCAGTTCCTGAGCGTCAACTCTGGCGAGAAGTGATTGCGAACTGAATTCAAGCCGGACATTTTTATCTGGTGATTTTCCACGAATTCCATAGGTCAATGCCCACCCTGTCCTCCATGGCCAATAGACCTTGTGTTTTGGCGCGCCTGCGCTAATGCCAAGAATCCATCCGTTTGCGTCCGGCAAGGTGAAATGCACTGCCTCGACTGCATCG
Organism: Chloroflexota bacterium; assembly: GCA_016866195.1. Lineage (GTDB taxonomy): Bacteria > Chloroflexota > Anaerolineae > Anaerolineales > Villigracilaceae > VGNF01. The sequence continues at coordinate 421 of VGNF01000183.1, forward strand.
GAAATATCCAAAGCCATCCAAGCAGACTCTGATGGCCAAGGTGTTTTGCCACGAGCAATGATTTTTCCCGTGGCGTCAGTTGCCTCCCAATGCATGGGTTCGGCATCACCATCAACCAATAAATGCAAATCACCCAATGGCATACCTTGATTGCGGCTGATGGTGAAATGTGAGACGACACCAGAGAACAAACCCTGGCGCCGCTTCAAGAACCACTTGTAGCGTGCCTGGGCAAGGCTGTTCAGCTTTGGTTCAGGGGGAACCACAATGGAAACAGGATGCCTCTGTCTAATTAACATGCCGAGGCTGGGGGTGCCAGCGAGCATGGGATAGGCAATCGCTCCAAGTCGGTCGGCCCCGAGCAGTAACGAGGCTTGCAAAGCAACATTCGTTTCCGCATACAGCAGTGTCGCTCCTTCCGGAAATGATTTGATCTCGGCAGCAACCAGAGGCTCATCGATAACTTCGGTACGCCAGTTCATGACACTTGGGACATATTTAAAGATCCAGACAAGGGCCGACAGCACCATCAACGCCACGAACAACCATTTGAAGACTTTTTTCCACAGCCCTGGTCTTGTCCATTGGTCCAGCATGAAGCGTGCACAGATGGCCGATGTCAGTAGAACGAATAACACCCAAATCCGGCTAAACAACTCTCCGGGATATCCGGGCAACCAAAACAATAACGAAACACCAAGCAATGCGAACAAGCAGACCGTCAGTGCGCTATACGGCCATGTCAGAAATAAGCGCGGAGCAAACAAGATCGTTCCTGCCAGCATGAATGCCCATGGCAAGTTGTATTTGATGACCGGATCCCATGCAAGCCTCATAACGGCATTGAGATTATTCAGCACGCCATCTAGAACATTCAACCCACCCATGATGTTGGAAGGGGGCGGACGCAAGGAGGGGAACACCAAAGGCAGAAGCAAAGCCAGCGAAATTGATAGGACACAGGCGAGAGTGACGCGCCATAAGGCGTGCCCGCGCCATGCCGACCATCGCCCGAGGCGCAGCCAGAACAAGACTGGTGTTATTGCGATATACACCTTGGCGATTGGGTGCAAGCCAAGGATGGCCAGCGCGGCCAGGCCGATTCCAATTGCACTCGCATGCTCGCGCCGCCTCCAGAGATAGGCCCACAGGATCAGACTGCATGAGAGGGCAAATGTACTGGGGATGAAAGAATAGATGCCCTGATTGGGCAAAATCGCAAATGCCATTGCAAACAGCGCGATACCTGCTGCCGCCGATCCTACAATCTCGAATAGCAACCAAGCCATGCCGGCAGCCATGAGGACGATTCCAACCAACTCGGTTGTTGCAAACGCCCAGCGCAAGTCTTCGGTTATCGAAAGAGCAATCCTTGTCAGCAGACTGTGGGTAGGCATCATATTGCTCGGCAAGGTGCGCTGGGCAATGTTTGAGCGCATCCAGTCTATATTTTCCGCACCCTCTTGAAGGTGGAACTGCTCAGTGATGTCAAGCAACGCTGGTGCCGAAACCGCCTGTTCAATAAAGGCCAGTTTCCCCTTCCATAAATAAACCAGGGCGTCATCTCCGAGACGAGGAATGGCCAGCGCCGATGTAGTAAGTATTACAAGATACAGCTTGGCCAGCAGAAACACTGCCATGCCAGAAAGAAACAGACTTCGACTTGTTCTGGCATTCATTTGGCCAAAACCTTCGCGAGCGTATCCACGACCTTGGAAATCTGGGCATTCGTTATTCCTATCCACAAGGGCAGACGCAACACTCTCGCAGCAACTGACTCGGTTATGGGTAGTCGGCCGTGTGACCGGCCAAACTTCAGGCCGGCCGGAGATCCATGAAGTGGAATGTAATGAAAAATTGCACCGATTCCCTCATCTTTGAGTCGGCGCACGACCCGATTGCGCGTATCCGCATCCGGAAGCTGCACATAGTACATGTGCGCATTATGGCTGCAGCCGTGCGGCACGATGGGCCGTCGAACTTGCCCATCATGTTCAAGGGCGGCAAATGCCTGATGATAGGTATTCCAGATCGCCAAACGACGGTGGGTAATTTCGTCCGCCGCCTCCATCTGCGCCCACAGGAATGCCGCAATCAACTCACCCGGCAGGTAACTCGACCCCACATCGCACCAAGTGTATTTATCCACCTGGCCCCGGAAGAACTGGCTCCGGTTGGTCCCTTTCTCGCGGATGATTTCAGCTCTATGCGCAAGTGAAGCGTCATTGATCAATAGTGCCCCCCCTTCGCCGGAAATGATGTTCTTGGTTTCATGAAAACTCAGGCAGCCCAAGTGCCCAATCGACCCCAGCGGCCGGCCCTTGTTGCTGGACATGATGCCCTGTGCGGCGTCTTCGATGACCATCAGGCCGTGCCGGCGGGCGATGTCCATGATCACATCCATCTCACACGCCACACCCGCATAATGCACCGGGACAATCGCCTTGGTCTTCGATGTGATCGCCGTCTCGATCAGGTTTTCATCGATATTTAATGTATCCGGCCGAATATCGACAAAAACCGGCACCGCACCACGCAATACAAAGGCATTCGCCGTGGAGGCAAAGGTGTACGACGGCATGATTACCTCGTCGCCCGGCTTTAGGTCGAGCAGCAAGGCCGCCATTTCCAGTGCGGCGGTGCAGGAGTGCGTCAGCAAGGCCTTTTCGGCTCCGGTGCGCTCCTCAAGCCAATTGTGGCAACGTTTCGTGAAAGGCCCATCGCCTGCAAGCATCCCATTGAAGTGTGCTTCGGCAATATAGGAGAGTTCCTTGCCAGACATGTAGGGTTTGTTGAAGGGAATTTTCATTTAGCGCATTCCATGATCCAGTGGGTGTACGGAATCCATGCTTGATGACGGAGGGTGCCCTGCACATTCGAAAAGGCCTGCTCTGCGAGAGTCGAGTATCCCCGGGAATCACGGATGTTCTGGCCACGGTCCTTTGATATCAGATAACGGGCAATAGGGTTCTGCCCTGCCGCCAGGCACGGATCAATCGTCACTACTCGGCCATCTGAATTCAGTGCTGTTTTGGCAATTGCGAAAAATTCCTGGACCTCGTCATCATCAAGATGGTGAAGCACCCCAAGGGCAAGAACCCGGTCGAACTTGGGAAGGCAACCCAAGTCGGCCTTACTTAATAGACCACAGTAAAAATGGCCACGGGAACCATATTCCGCCTTGGCGGCTGCGATATATTCCGGGCTGATGTCATATCCCCAATATTCCACACTACTCGGTAAATGCTTTAATATTTTTGCCGTACCGCATCCCAGATCGAGTATTCGACAGCCGGCGGCGGGACGGATAAATTTATCGACAAACACTTGTCGCCCCGTTCGGGCGCCCATGATGTTCTGTAGAGTGTCATAAACGAAAGGTAATGAGAGAATTGCTCTAATGCCGTTTGTAATCTGCGCCACACTCAACCTTTCGCAATAACGATAATACCGAGCACAACCAGTGCACTTCCCGCCAATTTGGCTACATTGACGGATTCATTAAACAAAAGAAACCCAGCAGCCAAGACTAAAATATAATTTAAGCTCACAAATGGATAGGCATAGCTAATCTCGAACTTGGTCATGGCCAGCATCCAAGAAACGCCAGCCAAAAAAGTTGCTGCGATTCCAGATAAAACCCATGGATTAAGGAGCAAGCCGATGATAAATCCAATCTTGGCAATAAAATCTTCCGGGGCATCACCCGCCAAGGATACTTGCCAACGCAAGATCAACTGGCTGTATACAGTAAAAAATATAGTCAGCGCAATGTATGAATGATCTACCACTCTAAAAGTCATGGTCAATATTTCCCAAAAGATTTCAATTAATCTCAGGCAAAATATCTGCATGCAAAAGATGGGCAAGCCTTTCCATCTCTTTCGTCATTTGCCCCATATCGTCAAATTTAACAAAGACGATACCGAATTTATGTACCGCAGGGTCTAGCACTCGTTCCCCAGGCCTCCACCAAACCATACGATCAACAATGTTCTGCTCGATCGAAGGGTCGATATTCACACCACTCAACCGGCCCGCCGAGAAACCCATTATGCAATGCCGCACGAAGCACCCTTTGACATCTTCTTGCCGCAAGTCCGCAATCCCCAACCCTGCCGCCGCACGCACAATCCATTGCGGATAGTCCACACCTGTCGCATATTGCACGAGTTTGACATAAAGATCGCCGGGGGCCCGTCGGCAAATTTCGATGATAGTGGGCTGATCATCTCGAAGAATGAATTGAACGTGGAAAATGCCATCCTTGAGCGATAGCAATTCACAAATACGCTCGGCTTGCACTATCAGATCATCGATAGCCCGCTTGGCCGCCAAGGTTGGCGTCGAGGCTGCAGAAACCAGATAGGGGCTGAGATGATAATGCTCGTTGTCAGCAAAATAAAACGCGACCTTGCCTTGGCGAATAAAGGCCGAGAAGCCGTGTCGGGTTCCCGTGATGAACTCTTCCACAACGACGCGTTTACTCTTGGAGATTGCAAACGCGCGCTCTAACGCGGAGCGGTATTCTGCCAGCGAATCCACCCGGGTAATGCCCTTTCCCCCCGTCAAGTCAACAGGCTTGATGATGACAGGAAACACTAACTTCTCCAATGCACCAAGGGCATCGTCAAAGTCACTATAGCCAAAGGCCTTGGGCGTCGGGATGCCGTTGGTTTCCGCAAATGCCCGATATCGGTCCTTGTGATGAATAATCAGCGCGGTCTCAAAGGGATCATGACCGGGCAACCCCATCTGTTCCGCCACATAAGCCGCGGAAAGGGCGGAGAAATCATTGCAGCATGCGCAAATGGCATCGATCTTTTGCTCTTTTGCGATACGAAGCATGGCCTCGGGGTCGGAAAAATCGCCGGGACAATACTGATCGGACTCGCGGTGTCCAAGATCGGATTCCCTGTTGCCGCTGGTAATCACGTGGTAGCCCAGCGATTGCGCCGCGTGGATCAAAGGGATGTCGGCGTACCCACCGCCTGCAATCAACATCCTTGGTTTATTTTTCGGCATGGGGATTATTGTTTTGGGATAAAGAACATGACCGTCTCAGTCACACCCTCGGTATAGTGCCGGAGATATAGCTCATAGTCGTCGCGGAATGAAAGAACCAGCTCAGGAATCCGCCAGAGGTCATCGGCCTTGTGATAGACGCTGATCGCGAGGCGGGGATGATGTGCCACTATTGAACGCGACGCTCCCACTAAGGCGGGCACTTCCCCACCCTCGATATCCATCTTGAGAAAACTGTACGGCTCTTGAACGATGTCATCGATACGAGCAACATTGATGGTCAGATCTCCCTCCTCAGATATCGAAGAAGAAGATCCGCCCGATTTGAAACGGAGAACCCGTGCCTTGTCGGACGCACCATAGGGATGGTAGTGAATGTTCTTATAACTGCCAAGCCTAGCCTTGACGTTTTCCAGGTTCGACGGCTCCGGCTCAAAGATGTGGACAGCGCGATAGCCCGGGCATCGCTTGATAAATTCCTGGCTGGTGTAGCCGTCATAGGAGCCGACATCCACAAAGACCTCGTTAGTGGCCTGCAGATTGAGAAAGGGCTCGAAATACTGTCGATCCTGGGCGTCGACAAAACCTTCCATATACGCAAGATCCCGCGTCAGACGGAAATTGATCAGCCTGGTGAATATCCGGCGAGACTCGGCATCGGCTAAATGAGCATAAACCCGTTCAAACTTGCCTCTGTTGGTTTTGAATTCGTCATCGAATTCGCCAAGAAACATGACTTCTTGCAAGGGCAATCCAGTGTATTTTTTGAACGCGTAGTAGTCGAGACCATGTACCCCTTGCTCGGCTATTCTGCGCTGTGCGGTAATGGGCCGCTCTCCCACAACCGCCGACACCACCATGGCGTCTTTTGGCAAGGCCTGGCTACGGATGACCGGTTTGGCGCAAAACGAAATGTTGTCGGTAAAGTCATCGACAAAGCCGTCAACGTCGATGCGTTCCGCGATGCTCTTTGCCCACACATTGCAACCGAAAACATAACGCGGAGAATAGCCGTGCAAATAGCGTTCACAGAATTCAACAGCAGCGGAGTCCACACGGGATTCATCGATGCTTAAAACATTCAAACCTTTATTCATTGACTCCACCCATATCCACATCCACCCAGCGACGCTCGCGCGCTGAACGCTCAATGGCCTCCAGCATCACCAGCCCTTCCAGGGCATGACGAGAGGTAAACGTATAATCACTTGCCAGCGTTTTGTCATTCGACCATTGCGTCAGATCCTCGGCAATGTCCGCATAAAGATTGGCGAACGCCTCAAGAAAACCTGCCGGGTGACCCGACTTAAAGCGGTTATAGCGCGGTTGATGGGCAATAAGCACATCGTTACTGGCCCGATCGATGCGGAACTGATGCCCGCAGTTATCGCTGAAATGGATGACTTCCGGCTCCATCTGAAACCATTCCGCCGAGCCCTCTTCCCCATACACGCGAACCCTGAGCCCATTCCGGTGACCGAGCGCAGCCTTGCTGAACCAGACGCTGCATTCGAGGCCATTCGTATACTGAACAAGCGCCATCGTGTTATCAACGACTTGGCGAAAGCGACCCAGGCTACTTTGCGTCGCCACGAGCGCGAGCGGCTTCTCCCCGGTGAGAAAGTCGATCATGTGGTGAAGATGCACGCCTAGATCCAGAGAGATCGTTGGGATCGCACCGCCCTGCATGCGCCACTGCTGTGGCACCATCGGCTTGCCTTCACGGTTCAAACGGGCAAAGCCTTCCTGCGGCATCTCGATGTGTATCTGCTCGACCCGCCCCAAATGACCTCGCCGGATCATCTCCCTCAGTTCCCGGACCATGGGATAGCCTGTGTAGTTGTACGTGACGCTCAAAAAACCCGATGTCGCTTCAACCGCATTATGGATCCTGGCTGCCTCTGGACTTGTCGATGCGAGCGCCTTCTCACAGATCACTGGATACCCTGCGTCGAGCGCGGTCATTACTGGCGCCAGATGCTCGGGAGTAGGAGTTAGAACCACTATAGCGTCGAGCCTACCTTTTTCTTCCTCGAGCATCTGTGGCCAAGTCTGATATACGCGGTCCGAAGCGATGCCCCACTGCTTGGCTGTCTCTGCGTTAGTATTCCCC
>VGNF01000184.1 GCA_016866195.1 Chloroflexota bacterium
ACTTCCCGAAGTATGTTTTCCAGGCATGTAGCTGCCCTTGAACTGTTGCCAATCTATTTCTGCCGGATCTCTAAAATCGCAATTTTCGTTGAATGATTGAAGGGTGAGGGATCTGTGGGGGGCGTGCCAATACAATGATACCCAATGCAATCTTCTGGTATCGGGATTAAATCCTTGATTTCCATGAACCCCTCCCCGCCTAATTTGTCCAGAGTCTGAATATATTCATTTCCGCTGACATACAAGGCGTTGTTGATCGCTATCAGATGACCTCCATCCTTCACCAGCGGCCGTACCTTGTTGATCAGCCGAGCGTACTCCCGAATTAGATCCACCCGGCCCCCCGCTGTGGATGAGAAGAATGGCGGGTCGAGGATGACACAATCGAATGCCTGTTTGCAGCGCCGGAACTCGGCCGCTGCGGGGAAGAAATCGCAGGCAAGAAAATCCTCAGGTTGTACAGGGAACCCATTGAGTCTATAGGATTCTTTCGCCAGGTTAAGGAATCTGCGATTGCGTTCAAGTTGAACAACGCGGCTTGCTCCGCCGGAGAGCGCAGCCGTACCCAGGCTGCCGGTATAGGCAAATGTATTGAGCATGCTTCTGCCGGACATGGTCACCTGCACCCACTTCCTCAGGGTTCGTGTGTCGAGGTAAAAACTTGCATCCTGATTCAGACGAAGATCCAGGGCATGCCATATGCCGTGCTCTTGAATCCGGCGATCGATCTGGTCTCCAAAAATCAGTACCCCGAGTATTTCCGACCGCAAACTGCTTTTACGGAATTTGACGATCCCGGCTCGCAGCCATCCCAATTCGTGACGGATCAGTCCTGCGATTTCCTCGATCAGTGTTTGATGAATTCGAGGACCGTTTGTGCGATCCTGCAGGACCAGGGTCCGTCCATAAACGTCAACGACCAAACCGGGAAAGCCCTCGCTGAAACCATTGAATAGACGAAATGCACCTTCGTGACCGGGATCGATGCACTCGCTGCGAGCGTGCAACGCCTGTTCAACGGACCGGAGCACCGCATCCATCACACGGATTTTCTAATGAACTTCGGATTGAAGATCGAAATCTCGCGGATTCCGAGGAGCGCACGCGAATCCTCGTCCAGCCGCACCCAGTAAAAGCGGCGATGGTTGGAGTAAGGATCGATGCGAAAAACAACCCCTGGATACCAACCTTCCCATTTGAATTTCCGAGAATCCAGAAAGATTTCGACCCGGTCTCCGACATCGATCTGACCCATCATGTGGATGAATCACCAGCCTCGTAGTGATTCCGGTCGGATGCGGATCGCCACGGAATACTCTGCCGCAAATTTTTCCGGTGTCATTCCCAGGTCTTTGATCCCGGATCGGTATTTCCTCAAATAGGCGGGGACCTTGTGCGCCGGCGGGGATTGTGAATCGATCCATGCCTTGCCGGTGTACACGATCACATCCTTGTCACCGGTTGAATCCGTGTTGAAATGCAGTGCTACTGCCGCGTGCCGCTTCACATGCGTTACCTTATGGGCGTCCGGCTGACTGAAGATCAGGAAGGAATCCCGATTCCACACAAACCATACGGGACGCGGCTGAGGGGTGAGATCGGGCCCGCAGGTTGTCAGCCAGATCACGTACTCGCGCTTGATCAGCCGCCTGGCCTTGGCTTCCAATTTGGATTTATTGTTCATCATGGGACAATTACCTTCGTCTGGAGAGCAGGAGATACAAGCCCAGGCCAATTCCCATTGCGATGACCCCATTGATCGCCCATTGAGGATCCCCGGTCATGAAGCTTCCAGGCAGGATGTTGATCCCTTGCAGAAACCAGACGCCACCGGAGAGGAAAACCAGCACGCTAATACCTTTGAGAAGGGTCTTCATTCCATGGTTCCTTTCCATACGTGTCCAAAACTATGGTTAACGCGCCAGCGCAAGCAGGGTTTGGAAGGCATGATAGATCGTGATCATGTCGCCGGCGGTGTACTCCACCCGGCGGTCCGTTGTCCTGCTTGCCTCCGGCATCAGTGCAGCCCTGTCTGCCATGTCCGATTGCACGAATTCAACAATCATGAGGATTGGCGTCTCGACTTGAAAAGGTTTTGGTGCACCCCCCTTTTTATGCTTGATGATGGATCGTTCGGCTGCTTCCTCAATCAACCTGGTGGAGACTGACGGTGGTAGGCATTCGGCAGCCATGCGGCCGGTCGCCGTCTTCACTTGAGCAGTTTCGACCTCGGGTCCAAAGAATTGCTGCACCTCCGCGCATAAGGTCTGATCCCCCGAGGCCATGATGACCGGTACACCAAAATGACCACACACGGCTCCGTTCAGGCCGGATTCACCGAATGCGCGGTCATTGATCCACAATCCCGAAACGCGTTCATCCGACCAGGTGTGATCCAGAATCGCATTCCTGGCCCCCATTCGTCCGTGATACCCGATGAACATCGCGCCTTGTATATCCTGCTCAACCCCCTGAACCATGGATAGTTCGGGGGATGAACCGGAATTCAGGACTGCGCGAGGATCCAGATCCTCGATAAGGATGTTTCGACCCAAATGGTGACCATCCGTCACAACGATTGAGGTTGCCCCACCTGCGATTGCCCCGCGGACTGCCGCATTGATATCGCCTGTCATGAGCTTGCAGAAGCGCGGGTATTCCAAATGGGAGGGATCCACCTGGTCCCAATGGACCACACCGGTAACGCCTTCCATGTCCGCAGCGATCAGTATATTCATGATTGAGCCTACGCGATTATATCAAAGCCAGGAAACTGTCGATCCAACTGCCGGCAAGTTCTCTTGCGTCTAGGTATGCTGCCTATACTTTCTGCAATTAATGATTCCTTGCAGGTCAGGCAGGGCGCTGCAAATTTTTAAGAGAATTAATTATGGATTAGGCGTACCTTCGACAGCCACTCCGACCCAGGTGAAGACACGCTTGTCGCTGGTTGCTCCGGCATTGACCCAGATCGGTTGTCCCTGGTCATCCGTACCGGCCTGGCGAACCGGAGTGATCCACCAGCGAATCACATGCGCCACATTGTCCTTCGGGCGGAAGGTGGTTGGTACGATGTACTTGGTATCGGTCACGAAATCCGTCAGGCGGCGTGTCTGGTCCGCGGTGACGTCCTCCACGGTGATCTGATACGCCTCGGCGTCCCGCAGGGTTCCCACGGATGCCCATTGAAGTGTGACGACATCATTGGCCAGGGTGAAAGCTGCCCCATCCGCCGGCAGCAGCAGGTTGGGCGCCGGATACGGAGGCGGGATGGTGGCGGTCGGCGTCGGTTTGTTTGGGTCGGCAGCCCGCTTGCATAACGGCACCAGCAGTTGTTGCCCGAGAAAAACATTGTCGGTTGTCAGCCCGTTGAACTCCTTGATTTCCGCCATGGGGACGGCGTAGTTCAAAGAAATGCTCGAAAGGGTGTCATTCTCCTGAACGGTGATCGGCACGGATTCACAATTCACCCTGGTGGCTTCTTCTGGCAGGAGGGTATTCGTGGCGGCTGGCGGGACAGTGGGTGTGGGATAAGGAAGCTTTAATATCTGGCCCTGGCTGATCGGACAAGTAGATGGCAGGTTATTGGTGATGATGATGCTTTGGATCGAAATATTGAAGTTGAAGGCGATCAAGGAACAGGTTTCACCCGGCCCTACCGTATAGTCAAATGGAGGAATGGGCGTTGCCGTCGGGATGTTTGTCGGAAACAGCGTCGATGTGGGCGGCAGGGTGATCGTAGGGGTTTCGGACGGAACGGAAGTCGCGCCGGGATCATTTGGCCCTCCTCCGCCATTCAGTCCAGCGGCAAAGATTACGATTCCCGCGGCGATGATCACCACCATGGCCAGAATCCCCACAGCGGCCGGCAGGCTGAGAGTAATTTCAGGCATTCGGCTGGCCTGAACAGATTTCTCCACCTTCTTAACCGCTTTGGGTTCCGGCTTTGAAGTTAATTCCGTCCCGCATACGAGGCAGCGAATGGCGTTTTCGCTAAGCCGCGTACCGCAGGTCGGACAGATTTTCGTTTTACCGGTAGAACTATCGGGGCTCATACGGGCGAAAATTATACCATTGAAAGATTCGACGGTTTTGGTGCTGATGCATTTGGGAAAATCATCCTCCCGGGATGGTCGAAATGAGGGGATGTTATACTCAGTGCAACTTTTGAAATCCGACGGTGTTTTATCATCTGGATTCCGTCGGTAAAGGGAATCGCTTGACCACTCAGGAATACAACGAGGAATCCATCCTTGCGCGCGCCTCTCAGGGTGACCGGGATGCGTTTGGCCAGCTCTACGAGCATTATATCGAACGGATCTTTAACTACGTGTATTACCGGACGGGAAACCTGCACGATGCCGAAGACCTGACCGCCAGGGTGTTTCAGCGGGCGATGAACCACATCAAGAATTACACCAATCGCGGGCTTCCCTTTTCCGCCTGGTTGTATCGCATCGCCCACAACCTCGTGGCCAACTGGCATCGTGACCGGAGTCGCAAGCAGGAAATCCCCCTGGATGATCTGCCCGTGGTTCCCACCCGGGGTGATCATCCGGAACGCAACCTGGTCCGTTCGCAGGAGCAGGAGGCCTTGCTAAGGATGATTCGCAGATTGCCAGGCGAGAGACAAAACCTGTTGATCTTGAAATTTGTCGAGAACATGTCGAATGCGGAAATCGGGCAGATCATGGGAAGAAGCGAAGGGGCCGTGAAAAGCCTGTACCACCGAACCCTTTTATCCCTTCGTGATCACTTGGAGGACCAGAATCTCAATCTGGAAGGAGACTGAACATGTTGCGAATTGTGACCGATGGTGCGGCGGATGTCCTGCCCGAATGGGCGAAGGAATATGGGATCGAGATGATCCCGGTAAACATTCTGTTCGGAGAGAAATCCTACCTTCAGGGGGTCGAGCTGGATAACGAGGGGTTCTATAAGCTGGTGGACGAAACGAAACGCATTCCCAAGACCTCGCAGCCTTCACCGCATCAGTTCGTGGAATTCTATCGGAAGATTGCCCAAAAAGGCGATACGATCCTATCGATTCACATCACTGCCAAATTGTCCGGCACTTATGCCTCTGCGATCGCTGCCGCTGAAGAATTGAAGGGTGAGTTCAACGTCATCCCGATCGATTCCGCCTGCGGTTCCCTCGGCATCGGGTTGATGTGCCGCGAAGCCCGCAAACTGGAACGGGCGGGCAAGAGCGTGGATGAGATCGTCAAATACATCGAAGGCATCAAATATCGCGTGCGGGTGATCCTTACGCTGGATACGCTCGAATATGCCAAGATGTCCGGGCGTGTGAAGACGCTGCAGGCTGCATTGGCTTCCGTGCTCAATGTGAAACCCATTGCGGTCCTGCGGGATGGTGACCTGGGCATGAAGGAAAAGGTGCGCACGCGTAAAGCCTCCCTCGACCGAGTAATCGAAATGGCCAAGGAGGAATTTGGCAATACGCCTGTGTATCTGGCCGTGGTGCATGCGCGCGACCTGAAGTCCGGCCAGGGATTGCTGGAGGATGCGAAAAAGCATTTCAACGTGCGCGAGTCCATGATCAGCGAATTGTCCATTTCGGTGGCGGCCAATCTCGGACCAGGCACTGTTGGAGTGATTCTGTATCCGGTGGAATAAATTCTTGGAAAGGGATAATCGCAATCGATCATATGACCTCGAACAAGGATCTGATCTTGCTTGAATCGCATCTCGCGGGGACCCTGAAGCGGGTTTCGCCTCCGAGCGATTTGATCCGTCGTTTGCGCGAACGGATTCGGGTGCCGGACCGTGCAGAAATCATGCTGCGATTAAAAGACTGGCGCCGCCTGCTTTTGGTCTTCGGGGGGGTGATGTCAGTCTTGATGTTGATCATTACTGTTGCCCGCGCGCTCTACCACCTCGTGGGACGGCGGACGATCGGGTGAATTCCAGTGAATAGGATCCCGAAGGCAGCGGCGCTTTCGGGATCTTTTATTCCCAATCTGGGAGAAGCCAACGACAAAGTGAGCGGGCTTCGGCGATCAGATCCACGCCCTGCGGAAGTTTGAATTCCTGGTTCACCCGCATGGTTAAATAACCGATTGCCTTTTTCAATTCTGCCGGGAGACGCTCATCCCGGCCGAGATGAATTAGCAAATCATGCGAACTGCTGCTGGGCGGTTGAACTCCACGCCGATCGAGATGCTCCCGAATCGCAATTCCTGCTGCCCGGCGCGCGCACACACGCGCCCGACCCTCGTTCTTTTTCGATCGCGCCCCGGTCGCCCATACGAATTCACGATCCAATTCTGCACGCCAGTTGGACATGCAGAGAATTATACAAGTTCGATTGGATTTGTGGATCCGGGAACGCCCGCATTATAATGATGGCAAGTTTATTGGAGGCAGAAATGAAATCACCGACCCTTCGATGGATCGCCTTGATGACGTCAATTGTTGTCGGACTTGTCTCATGTTCACCCGCCGTACCCTCGCAGACAGTCGACACCGGACCTCTGACCGTTACCGGGGAGGTAACCTACACCAACTTATTCTTTACCGAAGGGGTGGCGCAACCGGTGGTCATTCTCGAGGATCAGGGAGGATTTGTCGCTCGCGATCGAAAGTTCCTCATCCCCGTCGAGTCGCAGGTTCTGGCCGAGATTACATCGGATTTCTATACCTCGCCCTTTACCTATAGCCTGAGTTTGCCGGCCGAACCGAACGGGACCTTGAACGACGTGGATCATGATGACAAACAGGAAACCGGAGTGATGATCTTCGCCGTGGCGTATTGGACGAACACCTGGGGCGACCCATTCCTTGAACGCCGGGATCAATTCGGTGGTGGTTGGTCGACGGCGTACGCCTCTACGCGGGTCAGCGATGACCGCGATTCGTACCTCGAGGTCTTCGGCGGGAAGTACCTGGTCTATGCACCGGATGACGAACAGCAATTCCCCTCGGGATTTGGTGAGGATCAAAAACTGTTCACCGGGGACGATCCCATCATGGATCTGCCCGCCGGCTGGTCGGTCATTGATATGGATCAGACTCCCTTCGCTCTCGATCGGTCGGAAAGCCCGGTCATCGATCTGTATGAACCCGAGAGCATCGCCCTGGATGATTTTTCCAGCCTTTCGTACACCGAAGCCTTCGATAAGATGGTGGATAAATTCAAGAAGGAGTATGCATTCACCGAATTCAAGGCGATCGATTGGGATTCCAAGGCCAGCAAATTTCGGTCTAGGATGGTTGAGGCGGAGAGAGCCGGGGATGCTCACACCTACGCCCTCACCTTGCGCGATTTCCTTTGGTCCATTCCGGATACCCATGTCGGATACAGCACCTCTCTCCTCGATCAGGATTTCTTCGACGAGACCGCCGGCGGTTTGGGAATGGCGATACGTGAAACGGATGAAGGCCGAGTGATCGTGAATTTTTTGACTCCGGGCGGCCCGGCTGAACAGGCGGGGATCCTTTGGGGTGCGGAGATCCTTTCATTCGATGGAGAGGCGATCGGGGATGCGATCGATTCGACGCTTTT
>VGNF01000185.1 GCA_016866195.1 Chloroflexota bacterium
ACGCGGGGAAGATCGACTTTTATCTGGAGCAGTTTCTGGCCTACCAGCGCGAACATCCCGAAGTCGAGTTTCTCGACTGGGCCGAACACATCGCCGACCGCGACCAGATCAACCGCGACTTCAAGCCGGGTGGATTGGCGAGCTTTATCAACGATGTGGTGCTGCGCCGGGAATGAACCAGCGTATGACCCTCTCCGTCATCCTCATCACTAAAAACGAGGCCGAGAACATCCGTGACTGTCTCCTGTCGATCGCGTGGGCAGACGAGATCATTGTTGTGGATTCCGGCAGTACCGATGGTACGCCGGGCATCGCAAGGGAAATGGGCGTACAGGTTTATATGCATGATTGGCCAGGCTTCGGCCCGCAAAAGAATCGCGCCTTGGATTACGCCACTAAAGAATGGGTATTCTCCATCGATGCGGACGAGCGCGTTACGGCAGAGCAGCGTGCGGAGCTTGAGCAGGCGATGCAAACGGGTGCCGCCGATGGATATTTTTGCCCGCGCCTCTCGCAGTTCTGCGGCACCTTCATCCATCATTCCGGCTGGTATCCCGATTATGTGTTGCGCTTGTTCAAGCGAGGGAAAGGGCGTTTCTCGGATAGCTTGGTTCACGAAAGCATCGTGCTGGAAGGTTGTTCTGAGAAATTGAAGGTGCCGTTGCTGCATTACAGTTATCTCACGATGGCCGATGTGGAGCGCAAGGTAGAGCATTATTCGGATGCCGCCGCACAGCAGATGTTCCGGGCAGGCAAACGAACGAACTGGGGCAGGGCGGTGGCCAGTGGGGTATGGGCGTTCATGCGCGCCTACATCGTGCGCGCAGGGGTGCTGGATGGAAACGCCGGATTGCAGATCGCGCGTATGAACATGCGCACGACCTTCCTCAAATATCGCAAGCTGATCGCGCTGAATGCGCAGCGGAAAGCCTAACCCAGCGCGCGCTTGATGCGGCTGCGCAGCATTTCCCAGCGCAGCTTCGCAGTGTCTTCAGGTTCTTCCAGCTTCAATCCTTGAGCCACTTCCCCGCGTCGCAGATAGAAACGATCGAACACCGACTGGCGCATTCCCCATTTGTTCAGGAACTGCCGCCCCCCGTTGTTCTTCTTCACTTTGCCCGTTGATTTTCGCTGAAAGTGATACACCAGCGAATCGCCCACACCCAAGAAGATGCGACACCCGGCATCCCATAGCTTCATCGAGAAATCATTGTCGCTGCTCATGCCAGGCGAGAATTCACTGCTGTAGCCGCCGACCTTGAACCACCAGCGTTTGCTCACCAAAGTTGGGGGCCAGGTGGCGCCGATCCAGTCCGATTTGTGCAGATCGGGGAGTTCAGCCAGTAATTTCGCCTCATCAAAATTATTGGCATCGGTGCCATACTGGCGTTCAATTACACAGGGATTATGGCCGTCCCCTGGTTGAATCATTGTGCCGGAGAGCATGAACAGATCGGTGTCCAGTTGTTTGAGTTTGTTGACCAGCGCCGTGTCCCAACCCGGGCAACAATACATGTCATCGTTCAGATACAGGATGTAGTCTTGCGTGGCATACATCGCGGCTTCGTTCACCGCCAGGCAGATGCCGATGTTGTTAGGTGAGGCGGTGTGGGTGATGCCCTGTTCACGCACCCACGCCAGCGAGCCATCGCTACCATCATTCACATGGATGATGATCTGGTGGTCGAAGGCGGAATTCTCGCGGAGGCTGCGCACGCAGAGTTGCAGTAGTGCAAGGTTGTTCCAGGTGGGGATGATGATCGAGAACATGCGATAGGTCTTACTCGGCAAACAGGAAGATGGAGGTTGGCCCCGCCCGACCAATCAGGACATATCCTTGGGCGGCAAGGTGTGTTGTGATTGGGGAGGCGAGCGCCTCCTGAATCGTATTCGAGTAATCTTCGATGCTGATCACTTTGGGGTGACAGCGGGCGAAATCAAACTCCTCGATGATCGCCTGATCGTAGCCTTCGATATCGACATTCAAATAATTGATGTTGTTGATATTGTGTTGTTCAAGCAATTTGCTCACGCTGATCGCGGGGACGCTGATGCTTTCGGAAAAGGACCGGTCCGAGGACACGCCAGGATGCACCGTTCCGGTCGCTGAAATTCCGCTGGCGTGATCTTTTGCGCCCGGCAGCATCAGATCGACCCTATCCACACCCTGTATGAATTGATCGTGAGGAACGATGGCCGTCCAAATATTCTTGTCATCAGGGCGAGCACGATTGAAAAGCTTGATGGTGTTTGGATTGGCATCAATGTTGAACCCCTGCCACCCCTTCAGCCATAAGTAAGCGGTGTTCGAATGCTTGAACGGATGATAGGCGCCAATATCCAGATAGATGCCGGTCTTCATGTTCTTCGGGAAAAGTTTTCTGACCAATACATCTTCAGCCCACTGTCCGAAGTGCCCCTTGGTGTTCCCCGAGAACAGTGTTTTGGCAAGATTGATGAGTTTCATGATGGTTATCGCCCCCTGGACGGACGGGCGCTCAGTGTATCGGTTTGCGGGCGCGAATCAAAACGTTCTGACCGCTGTTCGGATTGGCCCGCAGCATTCGCTGTTCGCGCAGTTCTTTTTGATAGCTCCATACCAGTAATTTGAATTGGGCCGGCCAGGAAAGCATTTCGGGGTGTTGCAGCGAGTGGCTGACCCGATAGACGCCGGAACACCCCGCCGAATAACTGCGTGCTTCATCGATCTCGAAGCCGATGCGCCGGGTGAGTCGTTGCAAAGAATCGACGGAGAACAAATGCAGATGGCGCGGCGCTTCCCACCCGCGCCAGTGAGCACCGAATTCAGAAGCGGCGACGCTGCATACGTTGGGGGTCGTCATCACCAGCAGGGCGCCCGGTTTCAAGAGGCGCAAACACTCACGCAGGGTGGCCTCCGGGGCATAGAGATGCTCGATTGTCTGACTCATGGTGATGACATCGAAGTGGTTCGCGGGAAGGTCGCATTGTGACAGGTCGCCGACATGGGTCTTGATGCCGTAACGCGCCGACACCCTTTTGGTCGCTTGTTCGTCGAAGTCCGAGCCCTCGACATCCCAGCCGTGTTTCTTCATGCGATTCAGGAAGCGCCCGCCGCCGCAACCGACATCGAGTAATCTACCGATCGGCTCTTCAGCGAGTGTCATGAAGCGCAGATAGCTGGCTTCCTTCGTCAATCCGTTGGCCATCCAGAACGGCCACTGCACAAGCCTGAGCAAGCGATGGGCTAAGCTGAACATTGCTTTGGACAGATGGTTATCCGCGCTGCGGGTATGGGTGTGATAGGTCGTGTATGCCTTCCACATCTCTTCGGGGCGGGGCGCAGGATCGAGCCAATACACGCCACACTCCTGATTGGTGCAACCTCTGAAACTCCAAGTACCGGCAATATTGCCATCGGGGTCGGCGATGGCTTGTTGGGCGATCTCGCCCTTTGCACCGCACAGGCTACAGAAAGGGCGTGCTTCGCTTGTTATACTATCCACGATATTCAGTACGAATCGACAACCCGCCCATTCTATAACGCCGCCCGCTTTGCACAGGAATAGCATGAAGATTATTCACATCGTGAGGCGGTATGGCCCCGTGGGCGGTTCGGAGCGTTATGTGTGGGAACTTACCAACGAACTCGCCAAACTTGGACATCAGGTGCAAGTCGTGTGTGAGGTGTGCCGGGTGGAAAGACTGACCAATATCGAAGTGCATGAATTGGGCGAAATGACTTTTCGACCGCGCTGGCTGTATTACTGGCGTTTCGGTCGGCGAGTCGAGCGCTGGTTGTGGGACAATCCGCAGCCGGGGTGGGTGATCCACAGTCACGAGCGCGTCGGGATGCACGATGTCACGACGATACACGGTCCGCCTTTCGCCTCTGTGCGCGACAAACCGTGGTGGAAGAAGGTTTCGATCCGCATCGCGATGCAGATGTTTATGGAGCGTCGCGAACTGCGTGTGCCGAGCCGTATCGTTCCGAATTCGGAGATCATCGCGCGCCAGTTGGCGCATTACTACCCGGAGTACGCACACAAGTTGACGCAGCCCATCATGCCCGGCGTGCTACCCGGAGTGGAGCGGCAGCCGCATCCTGTGCCTGCTGACGGCGGTATCGTCGGCTTTGTCGGGAAGGAATGGAAACGCAAGAATTTGCTGTTGGCCATCGACATTGTGGCGCAGCTGCGCCGCCAACGCCCCCATCTGCAACTGTGGGTGATCGGGCCAGAGGAGGGCGAGATCAAACACTTGTTCTCAGGGTGGGATGGCGGATATCGACTGCTCGGATGGCGCAAGGACAACGGGCACTTCAAAGATATCGATGTACTGCTTCATCCAGCCAAGGCTGAACCCTATGGCATGGTCATCAGCGAAGCCATGGCAGCGCGTGTACCGGTCGTGGTGTCGGATGCCTGCGGTGCGGCGGCGCAGGTGGGGCGGGATGCGGGTGAAGTCGTTGTGCTGGATGAGCCGATGGCGGTTTGGGTGGCGGCGCTGGAAAAACAATTGGCGCGTCCCGGTATGCCGCCGCATTTTGAGCGCGGCTGGGATCAGGTGGCTCGGGAATGTGTAGGTGTCTATCAGGAAGTGGCGGGTGAACCATGATGGGAAGCTCTAATTACAAGATTTGGGTGGACCGGAGTGCAGCTTTCCTGCTTCTGTGTTATCCAACGGCGATGCTTGCCGTCAAAGAAGGGATGAATGCCATCTTCATCTTCATGCTGCTGCTTGCGCTTCTGGTGTCGTTCGCACGTCCCGCGCAGATGTTGCCGCTTGTTTGGCGGAAAGAATGGACAGCCTACATGATTGCGATGTTCTCGCTTACCGTCGCCATCTTCATCAGTCAGACCGTCAACCATGTCTACGACGACCATCCCTACGATGCTCCCGCGCGGTATTGGTTGGCGGTTCTCATCTTTCTGTTCCTGCAACGCGTCTCACTGCCCGCGTTCCACAGTTTGCAATTGGCTTTTCCAATCGCCACCATCACGGGTTTTCTGATGATGGGGCAGGTCGGCCCGGGCCGTCAGGGCATCGCCACCTTGGATCTCATCCATTTTGGGGATTCCATGCTGGTGTTGGGCGTGCTCTCGTTGTGGAGCATCAATTGGTTCGGGCGCGATGGACGGGCGCTACTGTTGCTGAAGATTGTCGGCTTTATTGTGGGTGTGGCTGCCTCACTGCTGTCGGGTTCACGCGGGGGGTGGTTGGCAATCCCCCTGTTCATCCTGATCTATGCGCATTTCAGGATGCGCTCTTTCTCGTTGCGTGCCTGGTCGGCCAGCGTGATTGCGGTGGTGATGGCGGTTTCGCTGGCCTATTGGGGCAGCAACACTTTCCATGACCGCATCCATGAGCTCGTATACGATGTGACGACATTCGATGAGGGTAATCGCGATACTTCGACAGGGATACGCTGGCAGTTGTATCGGGCATCAATCGATGTGTTCCTGCGTAACCCCATCGCCGGGGTCGGGCCCGAGGGGTTCGCCGCAGAGATGAAGCCGATGGCCGAGGCGGGCAAACTCACGCGGGATGCCGCCCACCTCGGAGAGGGTGAAGTTCACAATGACATCCTGTCGAAAACAGCAGGCATGGGGGTATTTGGGTTGCTGTCGATACTGGCTATCTACCTGGTGCCGCTCAGGATGTTCTGGAAAGCAACGGAATCCGCGAACATGCAGGTAAAACGGGCTGGCGTGCTCGGGATCAATTTCGTGATTGCCATCCTTGTCTTCGGGTTGACGGTGGAATTCCTGAATCTCACCTTGGCGGCTGCCTTTTACGCGTTTACTGTCGCGGTATTGCTCGCGTTCTGCCATAACGTCCATCACACCCTCGACCCATCGGAGTAGAACCCATGTTCAGCATCGTCATCCCCAGTTGGAACAACCTGCCTCATTTGAAACTGGCCGTGGAAAGCCTTCTGCGCAATTCCAGCGCTGAACACGAGATCATCGTGCATCTGAACGAAGGTTCGGATGGATCGTTGGAGTGGGTCAAAGCGCAGGGCATACGCTATACGCACACCGACAAGAACGTCGGGGTGTGCATGTCGGTGAATCATCTGATGGCGCAGACAAGCCATGAATGGGTGTTGTACATGAACGACGACATGGTGGCCGCGCCGGGATGGGATACGGCCTTCGTTCATGCATTGAAGACTTGTGATACCGATTTGGCCCTGTTCTTCGGCACCCTCATCCAGCCCGTGACCGGCGGGCATCCGGACATCATCAAGTGCAATTTCGGGGAGACACCCGCCACCTTCGACGAGGCCGCGTTCCTGCGGGACTATTTGCAGGCTGCGCGGGGCGACAAGGAAGGCATGGCGATGCAACCCACGCTGGTGCACAAGAAATGGTGGGCGATCCTAGGCGGCTACAGCCTGGAGTTCTCGCCCGGGATGAGCAGCGATGACGATCTGTTGATGAAATTCTGGGTCGCGGGATGTCGTAATTTTCGCATGGTTGGCGCGAGCCGTTTCTACCATTTTGGCATGGCCAGCACCGGGCGCATCACCCACAATCAGGGCGGCCACATCTTCACCATGAAATGGGGCATCACCCAAAGGGAGTTCTACCGCAATTACATATCCTCGTTACGCAACAAGGATGGTGGCAACACACCGGAAAATCCGCATAATGCGGTGCGGCCTACTTGGCTGGGCAAGTTGCGCCGGGTACGCTACGCCTTGAAGCGAAACTACCCTCTGGATGGTATTGAGGCATGGGATCCAGCACCTGGGCAAGGGTATTGGGGCAAGGGATAAGCTACACGGAACAAGAAACTGAGGGAGATGCAGATGGCGCACATTTAACAAATAACGTTTATTCAATCGGTGCGGGAAAAATTTGTCCCAGTAACTGCCGATTTGAAAATATTGGAAATAGGTTCATACGATTTCAATGGATCAGTCTGAATCGCTACTAATTTTCTAGACACGAATCTGCCTCACGGAAAACTGCTTCTCGAACTGTACCGGAGAAAGACCATTGTTGTAACCATGACGCCGTATGGGGTTATAAAACATCTCGATGTAATTGAATATGTCAGCCTGGGCGTCTTCCCGGGTTATGTAGACCCTGCGCTTGATGCGCTCGCGCTTTAGAAGCTGGAAAAAGCTCTCTACAACTGCATTGTCATAACAGTTACCACGCCGGTTCATGCTGACAGTGAAGTTGTTGGTCGCCAAGAAGTCTTGCCAATCATGGCTTGTGAACTGACAGCCCTGATCCGAGTGCAGCAGCACCTTTCCTTTGGGTTGTCGGCGCCAGATGGCCATGAGTAATGCTGAGATCACAAGCTATCTGTCAATGCGACTTTGCATTGACCAGCCGATAACTGCGCGAGAGAACAGATCAATGACGACTGCCAGATACAACCAGCCCTCGATAGTCTTGATATAGGTGATGTCGACCACCCAGGAGTCATTCGGTGTAACGACCTCAAACTTACGATCCAAGACATTGGGGGCTGCCGCTGCGGCCTCTCCCGGCCTACTGTTTGGTCTGCGCCGATAC
>VGNF01000186.1 GCA_016866195.1 Chloroflexota bacterium
TCGGATCGTCGTGACTTGAGCATCTTTCAAATCGGTTTTCGCTTCATCCAAAGGAGTTTGACCAATGCTCTGCCTCTCTCGATTTCGCTGTGTTCCTATCTCTGATACCAAACTGTCTGGTGGCTAGTTGAATTTCATCCCGAATCGACTCGACCGTCATCGAGCGGATCCACGCCGCCGCAATTTCGATTCCCAGCGGGAGACCTCCGACCAAACGGCAGATGTCGGACACTGCGGATTGATCTTTCTCCCCAACCTGACTCTCCGCCCGCGCACGCTTCGCACTCTGGACGAAGAGTTGGTCAGCCTCCGAGGAGCCGATCCCCAGCCCAGGCAGTTCCACCACCCACTCGCCGTGGAGGTCGAGTCTCTCGCGCGACGTGACGAGAATCTTCACATCCTGCGCGGCTTCGAGAATCTCCGTTACCAGCGTGGACGAATCCAGCAAATGCTCGAAGTTGTCCATTACGAGCAATAATTCTTTTTGGCGAAGGTAATTGAGTAATTGCTTCTTCGCATCGCCTTTGGTGAACGGGAAATCGAAGACATCCCCGATGGCGGGAACCAACCCGTCCGCGTCCACTGCCGCCAGTTGAACCATCCACGCGCCGTTGATGAACATGTCCGCGCACACACGCGCCGTCTCCTGCGCGAGACGAGTCTTGCCCGCGCCGCCCAAGCCTGTCAACGTGACGAGTCGGCAAGCGGGGTCTGCCAATCTCTGGCGTAAATTCTCCAGTTCACTTTCCCTGCCCACAAACGCCGTGGATGACGGTGGGATGTTGTGCCGCGCCGCCTGTCTTGCCGAGCGGATTCTCTCGTAGAGCGCGGTCGTTTCGAGAGACGGCTCGACGCCGAGTTCCTTCTCAAGAATCTTCTTGCAGGTTTCATACTGCGCCAACGCGGCGCTGATTTGTCCCGTCCGCGCCTGGAGGAGCATGAGTTGACGGTGCGCTTCTTCGCGCCACGGGTCGAAGGCGAGCAGGTGGGAGGCATAGGCGATGGCTTCGGTGAACTGTCCGCGCGAGGCGTGGAATTGAGTCAGCGTGTGCAAGGCTCCGAGCGCGAGTTCGCGCAGGCGGGCGCGCTCGGTCAGCGCCCAGTCTTCGAAGTCGGGCGCGTCGCGGACATGGAAGCCTTCGAGGAAGTCGCCGCGGTAGAGGGCGAGGGAATCTGTCAGGATAACAGAGGCCACCTCGGGGTCCAGAGAAGAGGCGAGGCGGAGGGTGGAGTCGAATTGAGTCGAGTCGAGAAAAACTTCCCCCGTAAATTCGATCGAGTCGCGCGAGATGGTCAGTTCATCCTCGGCAATTTTGCGGAGGTTGGTGAGAGCCTGGCGCAGATTGTTCTTGGCGTCGGCGTCGGTCATCTCGCCCCACAGGAGCGCGGCAAGTTTGTCGCGGCTGTGGGCGCGGCGGGTGACGGCAAGATACGCCAGCAGGGCGGGAACCTTGTTGGAGATGAAGTTGGGGGCGGGGGAGCCGTCCCGCGTGATCTGGGGGCTTCCGAGCAGGCGGATGTGGAGCGGCATTGCTCTCCGAGTGTGCGCTAGAGAACGTCCATTACGCGCCATCCGCGTAGTGTGCGCTCTCTAGCGTCCGGGAATAAACGATTCCTAAACGATGACTTTCTATAATGAGCGCAAGATTATCACACTTAAGAATGGATGAACAGCGCGTATGCCCAACTTCCTCCAATCCCGCCCGCCGCACTACCACCACTTTGTCCTGCTGGTGTGGGAGGAGCGCGGCGCGGACGGTCAACACGAAGCGTGGCGGTTCAGTTTGCAGGACTCGCAGAAGGAGGCGCGTATCGGATTCAAGAACGTACAGGAACTCACGGTGTTTCTTGAGAAGTGGATGAAGGATTCATCCGAAGACTCGCAAACCGATTTTTCACCAAAGGAGAAAATCAAATGAAACCGAAAATCGTCCTCACTGTTGCCAGCGTTATGTATTTTCTGTTGACGCTTGCCAGTTTTTCGATGACTGGCGGCGGCTTCAATTTCCTGCCGTACCTGGCGATTGTTTTTACCTTCTGTCTTGCCATCCTGTTCTGGTCGGTTCGTAATGCGCCGCCGTCTGGAACGCTCAATGCGGTTCTCTTCACGGGCTTTTTGGCGTTCTTCCTGGGGAGCCTCCTCGCTTTTTATGCCCAACGGAGCGGCAACTACATGGAGTCGCCATTGGGTTATCTCGAAGGAGTAGCCTGGCTGGCGATGGCGGTCTGGTTCTTCTTCGTCTGGCGCGGGAACAGGTCAGCCAGCGCGGGGTAGTTGAAAATGCCGTCCCGCAGGTTTCGCCGTCCATCGCAGAACGCGCGAGATCGGCGGGACGAGTCAAAGAGGAGATGAGGCAATGAAAACAGAATCCAGCCCAAAGTCCGCGGGGGAGGCGAAGGCGTATCCGCCCAGTTTCGTGGACAGGTTGATGGCGTGGATCGAGCGCCTGCCAGGTTCCGCCTGGGTCTTTTACCTGCTGGCAACGGCGGTTATCGTCGCGCTCGGACACGGTCTGGACTGGCTGGACGGAACCATCCCGACTGGCACGTTTGTCGTTGACGAGCTGACCAATGATGCTGTCACGATCTATGCGCTTGCCGCCTTGCACTTGCTCAACTCCACCGCGCGCCGCTCGTTGGAAGACTTTCGCCCCGCGCTCGGAAAACTCGAAGCGCAGTACGAGAAACTGCGTTACGAGTTGACCACTCTCTCCCCGCGCTTTGTCGCCATCACGACGGGCATCGGTCTACTGCTGGCGGTTTTATTTATTGCAGAAAGCGCGGGCGAGTGGATTATCACGGACGACTCGTCGCTGGTTACAAATGGATTCAACGTTTTGCAGATCACCCTCACAATCGTTTCATTTATGGGACTCGTCTCCCAGATGATCCGACAAGTGCGATTGATCGCGTACATCCATAGGTCGGCAACGAACGTCAACCTGTACGAGAGCGATTCGCATCATGCCTTTTCCAGGTTGACCGTTCGCGCCGCCCTTGCGCTCGCGTCTCCCGTTTATTTCTTCTTGTTCACTTACTATTGGCAGAACAGCAGAATCGTTATCGCGTCGGCGTTGGATCAATCCATGTTCTTGTTCGCCATTCTTGTCTCTGTGGCGGTGTTCATCCTGCCCCTGCTCGGGATGCGCCGCCGTCTCGTGGAGGAGAAAAACCGCCTGATGTTCGAATCCGACCGCCGCTTCGAAGCGACCGCGCGCATGTTGCACGAGCGCGTCGACGGGAAGAGTCTCGAAAAGATGGACGATCTCAACAAGACGCTGGCGAGTCTCATCCTGGAAAAGGACACGCTCAAGAAAATCTCCACCATGCCATGGGAGGCGGAGACCATGCGCGGATTTTTGTCTTCGGTGGGACTGCCGATCCTGCTTTGGTTCATCACCACGTATTTTGGGAGGTTCTTTCAATAAACGATTTCCAAACGATGACTTTGTAGAATGTGACCAGATTATTTCACCAACGAGAAGATCGAAAGGAGGCGCGTATCGGATTCAAGAATTTGGAAGAACTCGCGGCGTTTCTCGAAAAGTGGATGAAGGATTCGTTCACCCTTGACTCAAATCAACTTCAACCAAAGGAGAAGACAGAATGAAACTCAATGTAATGTTCACAATCGCGGCGCTCTATGGGATCGTGATTGGGCTTTTCTCGCTCATTGCGCCAGCCGCCGCCTCCGCAGGAACGCTGACGGAGGGAATGCCTGGCATGTTATTCATGACAGCGCGCTTCTTCGGCGTGTCCTACATCGGTCTTGGCTTGATCGCCTGGTTGGTGCGAAACGCCGAACCGTCCAAGACGCGCGACAGCGTGACGCTCGGCTTGACCGTTTTCTTCGCCCTGCACGCGCTGACCAGCCTGTACGGTCAGTTCACAGATACGTCCGTGTCCACGCATTGGGTGATGGCGACCGTCCAGGCATTGATCGCGGTCGGTTTCTTCGTCGCGGGTAGAGCCAGCATGTCGGGAAAGTCGGCTTGATTTCGGAACGTCCCGCAGGCTTGTCCTGAGCGAAGCGAAGGATCGCAAGTCTGCGGGACGATAAATCGCCAAAGGAGTCTCTCGTGCTTTATCAACTCGTTGTCTTCCTGCACATCCTCTTCGTCATCGGATTTTTGCTGGCGCACGGCGTATCGGTGATCGTGGCGTTCTCGCTCAAAGCGGAGCGCGACCCGCAAAAGATACGCTTCATGCTCGACCTTTCGGCGGCTTCGTATCCCTGGATGACCCGCCTGATGTGGGCGTTCCTGATCTTCGGCATCGTCGCCGCGTTCATGGGCGGGTTCCAGGCGCGCATCTGGCCATGGCTCTCGCTCGTGTTGGGATTTGTGATCGTCGTCGCGATGGGACTTTTCGGCACGAACATTTACAGCGACGCCCGCAAACTTTTGGGACTGCGCTACAGCGTGAAAGGGAAGTGGTTCCCGCCCGAACCCGCGGGGAACATCGAAGAAGTCCACGCGCTCCTGGCGAAGGTCAACCCCGTCATGCTGACCATCGTCGGCTACGGCGGATTCGCCGTTATTGTCTGGTTGATGAGACTCAAGCCGTTCTAAAGGAGAATCCCAATGAACACAAATCCCTATCGTCTCGCGGGCTGGTCTGCCTTACTTGCGGCGCTCACCTCCCTTTTCTCTGTTGTGACCTTCGTGATCGGTATGCAAGTCGGCTGGGACAAAGTCGGTCTGCCCAACGACATCGCTTCCGTCATATTGATCGCCCAGTATTTTCCCATCTTCCTCGGGCTGGATCGCATGACCCGCGCTTCGTCCCCCGCCCTGGGTCGGATTCTGCTCCTCGTCGGCTGCCTCAGCGCGGCGATGGTGGCGTTCGTGCAAATCATCTTCATCGCCCGCATCATAGATTTTCCCGCCACCATCGTCCCCACCTGGGGCGGCGGGATTGTCATCGGCCTGGTGTTCATCGGCTTCAACGGGCTGGCGTTTCGCAACCGCTCCTTCCCCGCCGCGCTGACCATCCTCGGCATGATCGCCTACGCAGGGATAGTCGTCTCAGGCGTCGGCTCGCTCATCGAGCAGGGACATCCCCTCACGTGGATCGGCGGTTCGTTCGGCAGCCTGACCATCGTCTGGCTCATCTGGGCGGGATGGCTATGGTTGAAGAAAGCCGCGTAGGAGACGCTCTCTAGCGTCGGAGAAAACATGTTCACCGTCTACTACATCCTCATCGGCAACCTTTCATTCTTCCTCGCCGCGCTCGTCCTCGGCATCTGGCTCCGCGCCCACCGCGCCAAAGAAAACGCCGAACGCTCCAGCCGCGTCATGCACTTCTTCTTTTTCGCGGGACAAGTCGCGCCGCCGCTCATCGCCCTCTTTTACCCAGGTCTCACCCGCTTCGACGCCCTCCTCGGTCTGCCCTCCCTGCCCTTCAAGCCGCTCATGCTCGCGTTCGGAATCCTGCTCGCCATCCCAGGCTTGTACTTCCTCGCCGTGACGAACAAACTCCTGCGCGCCCTCGGCAGCGGGACGAACGCCTTCATCCTCACCAAGCGCATCGTGAACGACGACATCTACAAACGGACTCGCAACCCGATGTCGCTCGGCTTTTACCTCTGCGCCCTCGCCGTCGCCTTCGCTTCCTCCTCGACGTTTGTCCTGCTCGCCGCTTCGTTGGGCTTGATCCCCGCCCATATCTTTTTCCTCAAATACTTCGAAGAGTTGGAACTTGAATTGCGCTTCGGCGAATCCTATCTCGAATACAAAAAGTCCGTACCGTTTTTGATTCCGAAAACTCGCGCGTAGCTGGCGTTTGAGAACGCGTAGCGGACGTTAGAGAACGTCCGCTACGCGTTCACGTGCGTAACCGACGTTCTCTAACGTCGGGTTTTCCAATCACATCTCAATAAGGAGAAAAAATGAAACTCGAAAAATCAATCCACATCAACTGCCCGCCCGAGAAGGCATTTGCCTTCGCCACCGACTTCGCCAACGCCCCGAAATGGATGGTCGGATTCATCGAAGCCAAAATCCTGACCGAAGGCGCGGCGCGCGTCGGCACGCAATACATGTTCGTGTCGAAATTCATCGGACAGAAAATGGAGATGAAGTCCGAAATCACCGTCTGGGATCCGCCCGCGCGTTACGAATACAAAACTGTGGACGCGCCCGTTTCCATGCGCGGCATTTTCACCTTTGTCCCGCAGGATGGCGGCACGCTGGTCACGCTGTCGGGCGAAGGTGAGTTCAGCGGATTATTCAAACTCGCCGAAGGCATGATGAAAAGCCAGATGGACAAACAAATGGACGACACCATGCAAGCCTTGAAGAAGGCGCTGGAAGGATAAGCCATGTCATTGCGAGAGCGGCGCTCTTCCGCTCTAAGCAATCCCCTGTTGCAGGAAGATTGCTTCGTCGCTCCGCTCCTCGCAATGACAATGAAAATATTTCACCAAAGGAGAATCGAAAATGAAAAAAGTATTCAAATGGATCGGGATCGTGCTTGGTTCGCTGGTGAGCTTGATTCTTGCGCTAATGGTTGTGTTTTTCCTCCTCGGAAACTCGCGCTTGAACAAGACTTACAACTTTCCGCCGGACAACATCGCCATTCCCACCGATGCGGAAAGTCTCGCGCGCGGCGAGCATTTGACAAAAATGCTTTGCTCAGGCTGTCACGGAGCGGATTTGAGCGGCGTCGCAGATTGGTTCCCTCCGGGACCTTTTGGCTCCATGGATGCCCCCAACCTGACCTCGGGCAAGGGCGGGATTGGAGATGAGTTTACATCGGATGAAGATTATGTTCTCGCCATTCGTCACGGCGTGGATCCCGAAGGCAAGCCAATCTTTATGCCTGCTGTCGTCGGTTTTTCATTCATGGGCGACGAAGACCTCGGAGCGATCATCGCTTACCTGAAAACGGCTCTACCTGTGGATAATCAAACCAGTGGCCAAAATTTCAGCGCGCTTGGAAAAATCCTGATCGGCGCGGGTCTGTTTGGAAAACTGCCTGTCGAAGAAGTAAGCCACGCTGCGCATGTGACTGCGCCCGCCGCTGGCGTAACCGTTGAATATGGTCAATATCTTGTTACTATCGGGGACTGCAAATCCTGTCACGGAGCGGAATTTGCAGGAGGACCATTCCCTGACCCCTCGGTTTCCATACTCGCTCCAAATCTGACTCCTGGCGGGGAACTGGCTGAGTGGTCGGAGAAAGGTTTTATCGCTGCCATGCAGACCGGAATTGAACCGGACGGGAAAGCGATGGATCCTAACTACATGCCATGGAAAGAGATCGGCCTGGCGAGCGACGATGAACTGAAAGCGATGCTTATGTATTTGCGGTCGCTTCCAAAGTTGGAACAGGTGACAGAATAAGGTAAATAAATAGACTTTATCGGAAATAGGGTTATGATAGGCGAATGCTGACATACGATGAACTCAAAGAAAGCCCGAGGAAATTTGTTTCGTTCACCAGTCTGACACCCGACGAATTTGATTTGCTTCTACCAGCC
>VGNF01000187.1 GCA_016866195.1 Chloroflexota bacterium
TCCTGGCCGGGCATGCACAGCGGACTGCTGCTGGCCGGAACATGCACGCCCTAGCCTGACAACCGCCTGGCATGGCCTTTGCGTAGCGAATTTCTAAATTTCACCAACCGCCTATGTTACAAACACTTTGACAGTCACCTATAAACCTGATAATATTTGGCGAAATTACCTGGATTTACCACAAGGAGAGGCTAATGCTCCAGCAAATCGAGACTCATTTATTTACCTTGACACCTGCAGCCACCAAGGCCGTCAAAGATATTTTGACACAGCGCAATCTGGAAGGGTATGCGCTGCGGGTGTACGTCGCCGGCGGAGGCTGCTGCGGCGTCAATTTCGGCATGGCCTTGGACAACCAATTTCGGGAGATAGATACTACATTCGAGACGGATGGGGTTAAAGTGGTCGTGGACGAAATTTCGATCGATTACCTGCGCGATGCCACTGTGGATTTTGTCAATGACCCTCAGCACGGGAACGGCTTTGCGATCACCAGTCCAAACGCAGGTAAACACGAGCATGCGCATGGCGGGGGTGAATGCGCATGCGGAGGTTCCTGTGCCTGCAACAGTTGAACAAAAAAGTGACCGAGACAATCGGTCACTTTTTATTACCGTCCTTGCAAGAAGGATATGATCACCCCCAAAGCACCAAGGAAACCAAAACCGAAGATCAGCAATCCGATAGGAATCTGGCCGGAGTTTTCCGAGTCATCCTCAAACACGGCAACGACCAAAGGCGCTGGCTCTGTGAAGGTTGGCAGCCGGGTCGGGGTCACAGGCAACACAAAAGCCGCCTCGAGGGTTGGATTCAAGGTTGGAGTGGAGGCCGGGGTGGGCGTCGGGGGTGAATCCAATACCGGAAGGTCGCCCGGTTTCTTTATCGACACATAAGGTGCGTATACCCAGGCGACAGAATCCGGAACTCCCGGGTAATGTATTTGGATCCAATTTCCATCGACGGAATAACCGTAGGCCGGAGCTTCTTGTCCGGCCAGCAGCAAACCAACGGCGGGATATAAATAGGTACTAGGACCGGAATACACTTTGATCTGTGCCAGGTCCAGGTATACAGCGACAATCATTCCAGCTGGGGTACCGGTCACTGTGGGAATGGATCCGGTCGGCTGCTGAGCGCGAACCTGACCTGTCCCTGAATAAAAAAACCCCGATGTGAATATCCATACGGCAATGCATAAGGGTGCAAGAAATCTAAGTACGCGGCTTATCATAAGGTGAACAAGTTAATTTCGCCGGAATAGAAACGACACGGCCAGTGTCACAGTTCCCAGCAAGGCCATCACCATGAGGATGACCGCCTTGGGGACAGGGTCGGTTTTTTCAGAGGCCGGCTTGAAGGTAAAGACAGTTGCGACAATCGGAGCAGGTGGAGTGAACGTTGGAAGTCGGGTAGCCGTGGGAATATGGCTGAATTGAGCAATTAATGTCGGATCCAAGGTGGGGGTTGCTGGAGGAACAGGTGTGGGAGGCGGTTCTGCAACAGGCAGGGTCCCTCCGGTGACCTCGACCAAAGGTGAATAAACCCAACCTCGATTGTTGGGGGCTCCTGCATATTCGATCTGAATCCAGTCTCCCCCCGGTGATCGACCGAACGCCCTGGCGAACGCGCCACGGGGAAGAGTTCCCACAATTGGATAGATGGTGGAGCCCGGTCCCATTCGCACGTTAATCTGGGGCTCCTCGGTGATTACGGTTATGTATGTTCCGCCTGGATCAACCGTTGATGGTGTTGCGGTAGGCTCTTGCGCCGCAACACGAAAAGGGAACAGTCCCAGCCAAACGATCGCGAACATCAGGAACAACGAGTGGGGGGATCCAAGAAACGTATTGCGTGACATGGCGTACTCTTTATCAGGAGATTCGCGAAGGCGATTATAATACATCGCATGGATCGAAAAATTTTCCACGGATATATCACCCCGGAGGATGTTGGGCACGCGTTGGTGGGCGAGTTTCACCGGGGGAATCTACGAGCGCAAATGATCGGTTCGCGGGGCAGAATCATCGTTCAGATCGGATCCCATCCCGGAGCCATGTCCGGTGGACAAACTGCGATAACCGTCACAACCGAAAAATTGGAAGATGGCATTCTGGTGCAAATGGGTCAACAGGCCTGGCTTGGGGTAGCCGCCAGCCTGGGGATCAGCGCCCTTTCCGCAATACGAAATCCTTTCAGTCTGCTGGGACGGCTGGATGATATTGCGCAGGACCTGGAATACCTGCAATTAAGCGAAAGAATTTGGAAAGTGATCGAACGAACAGTACAAACCGCCGGTGCATCCCGAGAATTGTCAGACCGGCTGCGGAGACTGGAATGCGACTATTGCGGGACTGCCAACAAAGTGGGGGATGCGGCCTGCATGGCTTGTGGAGCCCCGCTTGGCGGAGCTCAACCAAAAACCTGTTCAAACTGCGGTTATGTGGTCAGCCATGACACCCTAATCTGCCCAAACTGCAATCAGAATATCGGTTAGCGATACATTCACGATAGTGACACTCCTAAAGGCATATCCCGCGATCCAAACCATTCGCGCCTGACATCGGTCAAACACTCATGAAATCGTTCAATCGAGAAAATGAAATTTAAAGATTGGGAATCCCGTCTTCAGGAATTAATCGAAGTCCAATTAACCAGTCGAATCCCCGGCACCAAAATCGAAAGCCTGTTGATTCAGAAACTGGCTTCCTCCATTCATTCTGCCACTTTACCGTCGGATGACGACTCCCTCCTTGCTCCCACCCATTACACGGTCATCGTTCATCCCGACGCCCTTGCCAAATGGCGGAATCCCGAGCTCCTGACGGTTATGCTTAACTCCATCGAGACCCTGGCCCGGGAGGCGGGATTTCGGTTTATAATATCCCCCTCGATCACCTTTTCGACGAATCCCAACCTTTCCCCAAGAGACATAGAGGTTGTGGCGTCACATTGGGTGGAGCCTATGGAAGACACAAACGCTACTCCAGTGGAACCGGGAAGTCACGAAGAAGAAGCACAAATTCCAGAGAAAGCCTTCCTGATCGTGGAAGGTGTCAAAGTCTATCCATTGACTCAGAATGTCGTTAACATCGGGCGCAGACTCGATAATCAATTGGTCATCGACGATCCGCGTGTTTCGAGAAACCATGCCCAATTGCGCGCAATCAAGGGCCGCTTTGTTGTATTTGACCTGAATTCAACCGGCGGTACATTCGTCAACGGCCAGCGTGCGAGTCAAAGTGTTCTGTATCCCGGAGATGTGATCTCCATCGCTGGAGTGACCTTGATTTTCGGTCAGGACAATCCTCCTCCCCGCCCGGACCTCAAAGATACAGCGCCTTTGCCGCTTTCCTCCGGCGAACGACCAACGGCATTCTTAAAGGATCAACTGCCTTCATCGAAAGATTCAGACAAGAAATGACCGGTCCGCTCGTCCTTGGATTACGAATCCTGATGGCCGGCGCGCTATATGGTTTTCTGGGTTTAGCCGTATATATACTCTGGCAGAGCACTGTTCAGCAAGGAACCCTTCTTGCCAGCCGCATGATCCCCTCAATCCAGTTATCCTTTGTGGAACAGGATCGCTTCCCCTCGGTCAAATCATTCAGACAGCCCGAAATATTAATCGGCAGGGACAGATCTTGCGATATCCGCCTGAACGAAGACACGGTATCTGCCCGCCATTCACAGCTGGCCTATCACCATGGACAGTGGTGGATCACCGATTTGGCATCCACGAATGGCACTTTTTTAAACGGTTTGCTGATTCAAACATCTACAGTTCTAGCCAAAGGCGACGAGCTTCGTTGCGGAAAATCCGTGATGCAAATCAACTTCCCTGGGCAATCTTCCCCCCCAGGTGCGGAGGGTATGGATAGATGACCTCAGATTTTGCCTCGATTGCCGTGATCGGCGGATCCGGACTATATTCGATGCCCGACCTGACAGACACGCGGGAGATCCCAGTTGAAACTCCCTTCGGCCAACCCAGCGCCCCCATTATCGTCGGGACACTGGAGGGGAAGAGGGTTGCATTCCTTGCGCGGCACGGTATCGGTCACACGCTCGCCCCGTCCGAAGTTCCGTATCGAGCCAACATTTTCGCCTTGAAAAAAATTGGCGTGGAACGAGTGATCAGCATCAGTGCTTGCGGATCGCTCCGACCCGAATACGCTCCGGGAAATATCGTCATTCCGGATCAATTGTTCGATCACACAACGGGCAGAGCTCGTTCGTTCTTCGGAAATGGCCTGGTCGGTCACATCAGTGTCGCGAATCCCTATTGCGAGGATCTCTCAAGGTTATTGGTTAAGGCAGTTACAAACGCGGGAGCCGCGGTGCACTCCGGAGGGTCGTTCATCACCATCGAGGGGCCACGATTCTCCACCCGGGCGGAATCCAATCTTTATCGGACCTGGGGAATGTCCATCATCGGAATGACTGCCTGCCCGGAGGCTTTTTTGGCTCGCGAGGCGGAGATGTGCTACAGCACCATGGCGCATGTCACCGACTACGATGTCTGGCATGTGGACGAGCAGCCAGTGTCCGTGGAAATGGTCATCCAAACCCTAAATAAGAATACGCACACCGCTCAAAAGGCTATTCGAAACCTTGTTGCCAGCTTGCCGGCCTCGCGAGCGTGTGACTGCGGGGATTCGCTCGCCACGGCGCTGATTACCGATCGAAAAAAGGTTCCACCCGAAACGATTTCATCTCTGAAGCCGTTGATCGGCAAGTACCTTTCCTGAATCCTTCTAAGATTTAATGTAATATTACGTACATGTCAATTTCCACAGAAGGCCGGCTCTTACGCTGGGCGGGTCTTTTCCTATTTCTTTACACGCTGATATTAACCCTGGCTCCAACCGTCCGTGAAAGGTCCTTGGAGGTAGATCTTCGAACCACCCATTGGATCGGATTCGTTTCCTGGTCCGTTTTGGCATATCTCATTCATAAAGCGGCAGGTCGATGGCTTCCTGACCGTGATCCATTTCTGCTGCCATCGGCATCTCTACTCAGCGGGCTGGGATTGCTGACAATCTGGCGATTGGATGGATCGTTCGGATTGCGTCAGACAATTTGGTACAGTTTATGCATCGGCATCCTCGCCTTGGTCCTGTGGCAGAGATCCAAACTCGACACACTCAGGCGGTACAAGTATGTCCTGCTCACAGGCGGATTCATTCTAACTGCACTCACGCTCATCCTTGGGACCAATCCGATGGGGTATGGTCCGAGACTTTGGCTCGGTTGCTGTGGAATTTATTTTCAGCCCTCGGAGCCATTGAAATTATTCCTGGTAATCTATTTATCGGCATATTTTGCCGACCGTCATCCGAGCGTATTAGAAAATTGGCCTCTGCTCCTGCCTTCCTTGCTGGTAACAGGGATCGCACTGGCGTTGATGTTCGTGCAGCGTGATCTTGGGACCGCTTCCATTTTTGCGATCATTTTGACCGGAATGCTGTTTCTCGCCACGGGGAGTCTGAAGGTCCTTTTGGGTTCGGTGACCCTATTCGTGCTCGTATTATGCTCAGGGTATCTTACGGTGGATATTATCCGAGCGCGCGTGGAGGGGTGGATAAATCCATGGCTCGACCCTGCTGGCGGTTCTTATCAAATCATTCAGTCGCTCCTGGCTGTCGCCAATGGCGGGATTTTCGGAAGGGGTCCGGGCTTGGGTAATCCCGCTCTCGTGCCGGTGGCCATTTCAGATTTCATCTTTGCAGCCATTGCAGAAGAAACGGGTCTTGCCGGGATCATCGGACTTTTGTTGTTGATGTGGATGATTCTATCGAGAGGTATCAGCACTTCTTTGAATGCGCCGGACAGATTTCGACGCTTATTATCCGCAGGTATCACCCTGTATTTGGGATCTCAAAGTGCGCTGATCATCGGTGGAAACTTGAGACTCCTTCCCTTAACCGGGGTCACCCTGCCCTTTCTTTCCTATGGAGGTTCGTCTCTCCTGACCTCGATAACAGCTCTGGGCATCTTGCTCATCATTAGCGCGCGTGAGGATCGTGAGCCTGCGCCGCTTATCAATCCGCAACCGTATTATTTTCTGCTCGGTCTCCTAGCCGTCTTCCTTGTCGGGATATCCATCACCGCCTCATGGTGGACAATACTCCGCGGTCCAGATCTGCTGAGCCGTACGGACAATGGTCGAAGGGCAATTGCCGATCGTTATGTCCGTCGAGGAGGGATTTACGACCGGAACAATCTACCAATTAATATAACAACAGGCGAATCCGGGTCGTTGCAGCGAATGTATCTGTATCCTGAGTTGGGCGCTATTACTGGCTACACGCATCCTATCTATGGACAAGCAGGAATCGAAAGTACCATGGATGATTTCTTGCGCGGCTTGCGAGGGAATCCACTCAGCCTGATTTGGTGGAATCAGCTCGTTTATGGAACCCCACCACCTGGGATCGATATCCGCTTGACGATCGACCTATCCCTTCAAGAAGCAGCTGACCGATTATTAGGCCCTCACACCGGTGCCATTGTCATGCTGAACCCTGCCTCCGGTGAAATCCTGGCGATGGCGTCCCACCCAGCTTTTGACCCCAATCTTCTGGATACGTTGGGCCAGGACCTAATAGGCGATCCCACCTCTCCCCTCCTCAACCGCGCGGCCCAGGGAAGCTATCCGATACTGGATGTTCTAGATCCATTATTTCGAGCAAAGTTCGGGACGGTAAACCAGCGGAAACAGTATATGGACGAAATGGTGGCAGAGCTCGAGTCAACTTTTTCCGCATTAACCGAACTGCCTGCGGCAGATTTGCCATTGCCGGCGACCGCACCCGATATTCGCATGAGTCCACTTCAGGTAGCTGCCGCGATATCACCGCTCAGTAATGGGGGCAGATTATCCACCCCGCGCATCGTTCAAGCATTTAATTCATACCAGACAGGTTGGATTGTGTTTGCCCCCTTGCCATCAATCGATTCGTCTGCGAGTCCAAGCCGTATTGAAGAAGCAGTACGTGCGTACCCATTAGTGGGCAAACCATTTTGGAGCCACTCGGCGAATGCGTCCGAAGGCAATTTGGGAGGAAATTGGACTTGGTTGATTGCCGGTACGGATCCCGAATGGGGCGGTTCGCCCATTGTGCTTGTATCCGTTTTGGAGGAGGACAATCCAATTCTTGCGCGTGTGATTCGCGACGAATTGTTGAATACCGCATTGGATTGAATAAAGGGGTATCTCCGGCCGCATGCGGAGAAGAAAATGCTCCTGTGCAGTTATACAAAACCATCGCGCATTTCGGCCCCTCCGGTGTAATTGCGTGCGGGGGAGATACCAAGACGCTCCTGGGAAATCCTTGCAACTAGGCGAGAAGAAAACAAAAAAAGCCCTGAAGTTTGGCTCTTTTGAGCAGGGAATTGAAAAGAGAAGTCCTTTGAGTTAGAGTAAGGTTGCGAAACCAGAAATAACCAAAGGACTTCTCAACA
>VGNF01000188.1 GCA_016866195.1 Chloroflexota bacterium
GGGGCTACACGCCCGGCCATACCCTAGGACATTGTGTGTTGTACGTGGCGCGGGAGGGCGTGTGTTTTTGCGGCGACCTGATCTTTCAACGCGGCGTTGGGCGGACCGACCTGCCCGGAGGAGATTGGGATACCCTCGAAAAGAGTATTCGCGAGCAGATCTATTCCCTGCCAGATGAGACGCGGCTGCTCTCCGGCCATGGTCCCGAAACAACAGTGGGGCAGGAAAAGAAGCATAATCCTTTTGTGGGTGTCCCATGAAACGCTCGGTCAGCATCAGCCTCGGCAGTTCGAAACGCGATAAGAGCGTAAGGATCGATCTCAATGGGCAGGAAATCCTGGTCGAACGCGTTGGCACAGATGGCGATGTTGCAAAAGCGCGGCAAATGTATCTGGACCTCGATGGCAAGGTGGATGCCTTCGGTGTCGGAGGTGTGGACCTTTATTTGCGCCTCGATGATCGTGAATATCCGCTTCATGCCGCGCTCAGGCTTGTCTCCGGTGTAAAGCAGACTCCGCTCTGCGACGGGCGCGGCCTCAAGCACACCCTCGAGCGGCGCGTGTTCGAATTAGCCAAATCGCAACTTGGCGAGGTGCGCTTCAAGCAGGCCTTCGTGCCGGTCGCCATCGACCGGCTCGGGCTGGCTCAGGCCGTGGCCGAGGTCTCGGAGAGAATCGTGCTCGGAGATTTGATGGTCGCGTTGGGAGTCCCGATCCCGATTTACGGCATTCCTGCCTTCAAGCGCGTGGCTCGGATCATGCTGCCTTTCGTCAGTTACTTCCCGATGAGTATGATCTTCTACGGCAGCGGCGGCGCCGAGCACAAACCCAAGTATGTGAAGTTTTTCGACGGCTCGGACCTGATTGCCGGCGATTTTCTTTTTATGAGGAAGTATATGCCGGCCAGCCTGGCAGGCAAGACGGTGCTGACCAACACAACCACCGAGGATAATGTGGCATTGTTGAAGGAACGCGGCGTGAACACGGTCATCACCACCACACCGCGCTACGACGGCCGTTCGTTCGGGACGAACATGCTGGAGGCCGCGCTGACGGCTTATGCAGGAAAGGGCAGACGACTGGCGGACGAGGAATTGAATGCTTTGATCGATGAGCTGGGTTTGAAACCGTCAGTTGTTCATTTGAACACAAGCGCGCTCGGCGAGGGTTTGTAACCCCGTCGAGCATTGACCGCAGGTCTCAATAACCCATGGAGACCTGCGGTCGTTGTAGGCGCAGGTCAGGAGACCATGCGCCAGCGAGGTCCGGGTGGGCGGAAGGTGGTTTTTGAAATGTTTTTTCCGAGAGCATCCAGGAGGACATGCGGGGGTTGTAACTCCTACAATTTAGACGTTTCGTCAGCGGCTTTCTTAATGGTAAAGGTAGGTCTTTATGGTTGCACAACGTCTGGTCCGTCTTTCGGTTGTCCTGCTTCTCACATCGCTTTCCTGTCAGTTCTTTCAATCCATAATCCCATCCGGAATTGAGTCCTCTTCAAGCAGTAAGGCACTTCTGAACGAAGTCCTTTTCCTTCCCGCGCCGGGCGAGTCGGGTTTCGTCGAAATAATGAGTCCCGGCAAGCGCGTTTCACTGGATGGATTGCATCTGGTGAATGAGCGTGGCGAATCCTATTCCCTGCCCGGAGAAATTAATGATCTTGAGCACGATCAATTCCTTTTAATCCTGTTTGATGGGACGAATCTCGTCGAAGAAAGGACGGTTCATGCCGATATCAGCGGATTCCTGAATCCCGACTCTGGATTCGTCGAATTGCGCGCCTCCGACGGAATCCTTTTGGATCGCGCGGCCTGGGGAGCAGATCAACCTGCCTCGGTCAAATTGACACGCGGAGGCATGGTCTTCGACCTTGAGCCGGGCACAACTATCGGGCGCTTCCCGCGCTCCGTTCAACTGGATCCTCTCGAGTGGACGATCTTTTCAGCAATTCAGGCGACGCCCGGCGCGGCCAACCCGCAGCCCGGCGTCGAGGTCATGCTCCCGCTCAACGGGGCAGTGATCGGGCAAACTAGTTTGGAACTCAGTTGGTATCCCGTTCCGGGCGCGCTCGAGTATCAGGTTCAAGTTTCCGATGCAGAGGATTTTAGCGCGCTCGTCCTCGAAGAGACCGTCAGTGACGCAGCCGTGTATGTCGAATTGCAGCCGGGGACGTACTTCTGGCGCGTGCAGGCAAACTCAGAGGACGGAGAGTCGGCTGATTTCTCGCCCGTTCAGAGGGTCACGATCAAGCCCGGGTTTACGAGACTCAGCCATCTGGCCGCGCCGCGGAAACAAACCGATCTGGGGGTGCCTTTCTTGAGCCAACGGAAGGATACGCAAATGATCATTCTTGAATCAAAGAATGAGACCGGCGAGCATGCCTGGGATGTGGCTCACCCCGAACTGGATCGCTCCGACCCGGCCGACAACATGAATTGCGCTCTGGCTTCTGTTGCCATGATCAACGCGTATCTTGGCGGGGATCTAAGCCAGGACCGCATTGGTTTTGAGGTTTTCAACGATACGCTGCCCGGCCCCGAATGGGATATGAATTACGGCCGAGGTCTGTTTGCTTCCCATATCACGCAGGCGCTCGAATTTGCCCTGAGTGCGGAACCGGTCTTTCGGCCGGAACCTCAGTCCATCGACGCTATCTGGGCGGAAGTCCAGTTTGAGATCGATCTGGGGCGACCCATTCTGGCGGCGATAAAGCCCGGACATGCCATTGTCATCACGGGCTATTACGAAGACGCGTCCACGCGTTACGTGATGATCAACGATCCTTGGTGGGGGCAGTATGCGGTCGATATTTCCAGTTTCCGATGGAAATATTACTGGCTCATTTCCGCCGATTCCATCCCGGTCCTGAACGATCCGGAGATCAGCATGGACTCGGACGGTGACGGCATTGTCGATTTCGACGAGACCAATCGCTTTGGTACAAGCCCGAATGACGATGACTTCGACAAGGATGATCTGAAGGACAAGGATGACCTGCGCGCCAGCATCTACGATGAGAAGTGGGGATACGCGCTTGCCTCCCTGTCGTATTTTGGGCGTGACTACGACCAGGACGGTATCATGATGGAGCTGGACGAGGACTCAGACGGCGGCGGCTGTTTCGACGGCATGGAAGATTTCGATCTGGATGGTAAGTACAAGGAGCCGGAGACCTGGAATTTCGACGAAAAGGATGACGCCTGCGTGTGGGGAACACACGAATGGTACTCCGATGGTACTTCCGTTTTTTCCGATGGATACCACCACCAAACGATTCGAATGTTGGTCACGTTTTCCCTGCGCGCAGTGGAGCAAGGGCGGTTGGAGGGTTTGGCACAGATCACGTACACTCACACGGGTGAATTCTCGGGTGGTGAATGTTCAGGGACGCATACCATCGGAACGCAATACTATCAGGCTGACCTGGAAGGCACATTCCAAAAAATGCCCGATAGCGGCACCCTGGTTGAATTCAGCGCCTCTCCAGACCAGGGAGAGCCTTATATCAGAGATTGGAATGTATCCTGTCCGCATATCCCCGAAATGGACGCGCCTCTGCCGGGCTGGTATTTCCCCGGCTATAGCGCTGTTCTGACTGACGGAGTCTACGATTTTCGTCTTGATATGACCGGAGACGGTGTGAGTTGGATTGAAGTTCACATAGAACAGGGACAAGAGATGGAATAAAAATACTGCCCTCTCACGGGGCAGTGGGGTGGTTGTTAAGATCATCTTATATATGGATGGGTTGGCCCTCTGCTCCATGCGCAGCTTCCATCAAAACTTCGGAAAGCGTCGGGTGTGCGTGAACGTTGCGCGCGATCTCGTGCGGGGTGAGTTCCATCATGTGGGCGAGGGTGAGCTCGGGGAGCAACTCGGTTACCCTGCGCTCGGCGAGGGTTTGTAACCCCGTCGAGCATTGACCGCAGGTCTCAATAACCCATGGAGACCTGCGGTCGTTGTAGGCGCAGGTCAGGAGACCATGCGCCAGCGAGGTTCGACCCTGGTCATTTTACTAGTAAAGGTAGGTGTTTATGGTTGCCCGGCATTTGATTCGGCTTTCATTGACTTTTCTGCTCGTTTCCCTATCCTGTCAATTCATCCAGTCCATGGCGCCGTCCCTCGCCGCGGAGCGCGGGGCGCTTCTGAACGAGGTGCTCTTCCTGCCGTCACAGGGCGAGGCGGCATTCGTCGAGGTGAAAAGCCCGGGCTGGCGCGTTTCCCTGGAAGAGCTGTACCTGATGAACGAAGCCGGCGTGAAGTGCCCACTGCCCGAGGATTTGGGCGCCCTATCCGCCGGGGAATTCCTGCTGATCCTGTTCGATGGCACGGACATCGTGAACGGCAACACGATTCACGCCGGCCGGACTGATTTCCTGAACCCCGAATCTGGATTTATCGAACTCTATGCCTCGAACGGGAATTTGCTCGACCGCGTTGCCTGGGGGCCGGATCAACCGGGATCGGTAAAGTTAAGCCGCGGTGGAAGGGTTCCTGACCTGACAGCTGGCACAACCATTGGGCGATTCCCGGCCTCGATAAAAACCGATTCGACAGAGTGGGTAACGTTTTCAGCCGCACAGGCCACACCCGGGGCAGCCAATCCCAATCCGGGCGTTGAATTCCTGCTTCCGCTGAACGGCGCAATCCTCAGTCAATCCAGCATCCTCTTGAGCTGGTATCCTGTCGCTGGCGCGGCGCAATACCGCGTGCAGATAGCAGTGGACAAAACGTTTACGAATCCAGTCACGGATCAGACAGTGGATACACCGCAATTCCAGTCTCCTGTGCTCGCGCCTGGCGCGTATTATTGGCGCGTGCAGGCCGTTGCCGACGATGGCTCCACCGCTGATTTTTCGCCTGCCAACCGCCTTACCCTGGAAAATGCTTCAACATCCAAACTATCCGCGCTTGCGCGGGTAAATTCTCTGGCCGTGCCATGGATTCAACAGCACAAGGACACTCGCATGCTCATACTCGAATCCAACAGGGAGACCGGCAGCCATGCCTGGGATGTGGATCATAAAGTCCTCGATCAAGGCGACCCGGCCGATATAGGCAACTGTTTACCGGCTTCGATCGCCATGGTCGTCAGGTTCTGGGGAGGGAATTTGAGTCAGGATCGCATTAATTTTGAGGTATTCAAGGATACCCTTCCGGGGCCGGAGATGGATCTAAACTATAACCGCGGACTGGAAGACCCCGAAACGACGCAGGCTATCACCTTTGCGCTTGGCGCCGCGCCCACATACCGCACTGCACCGCAAACAGTGGACGTGCTATGGGCTGATGTTAAAAAGGAAATAGACGCGGAGCGGCCGCTCATTGCCAGCAACCCTGGCCATGCATTTGTTATCACGGGTTATTCCGAGGCGGGCGGCAGGAGACTCGTGACTGTCAATGATCCATGGAGCGGTACTTATCAGGTTGACATCGCAAGCCCGCAGACATCACAGTTGGGCGAGCCTTGGGACGCCTATTGGCTGATGCCTGAGAATCGGGATCCGGTCTCGGATGAACCGGAGATCGGGATGGACTCGGACGGCGACGGCATCGTGGATTTCGACGAGACACAACGATTCGACACTTT
The DNA here is from genome assembly GCA_016866195.1 of Chloroflexota bacterium. Lineage (GTDB taxonomy): Bacteria > Chloroflexota > Anaerolineae > Anaerolineales > Villigracilaceae > VGNF01. The sequence continues at coordinate 5,587 of VGNF01000188.1, forward strand.
CCCCAATGATGCCGATAGCGACAAAGACAACCTGAAAGACAAGGACGACGTACGCGCCAGCATCTTCGATCCACACTTTGGCTACGCTGTTACCGGGGACACGCTGGGGCGTGATTACGATGACGATGGTGCAGCGATGGAAAAGGATGAGGATTCCGACGATGGCGGCTGTTTCGACGGCATGGAAGATATCGACCCGGATGGAAAGTACAAGAAGCCGGAGACATGGAATTTCGACGAAAAAGACGATGCCTGCTTTTGGGGCACGCACGAAGTCTATCTCGAAGATACCACGTACACAGATGATGGAAGCCATCACCAGACGATTCGCACCTTCATAAAATTCTCGTTGCAGGCGGTTGAAAGCGGAAAGCTGGAGGGACTTGCCCAGATCACGTACACGCACACGGGTGAGTTCAGTGACCCCGATTGCTCAGGGACGCACACCATCGGAACACAATATTATCAGGCGGATCTCGAGGGTGAATTCCAAAAGCTTCAAGATGGCGGCACGTTGGTAACTTTCAAATCCACTCCCGATCATGGACCCGAATACATCGTCGATTGGAACTCGAATTGCTCGGCCGAAGATGAGGTGCATGAGGGTTGGTCGTGGAGCGGGATGGGCGGCACGCTAACTGATGGTGTTTATGATCTTTACAACGATATGTCCTCCGTACTGACTGGCGGCGGCGAGTTCTGGCAAAAGGTCCACATGGAACAAGGGCAGAGTCGGTAAAAAAAAGACTTCCGAAATCTCGATGATTTCGGAAGTCTGCCAATCATATGTGGATCGGCTGTCCTTCTGCTCCGTGCGCGGCCTCCATCAAAACTTCTGAAAGCGTCGGGTGCGCGTGGACGTTGCGCGCGATCTCATGCGGGGTCAATTCCATCATGCGCGCCAGTGTGAGTTCGGGGAGCAACTCGGTTACTTCCGGGCCTATCATATGTGCGCCGAGGATCTCGCCGTATTTTTCGTCCATGATGATCTTTGCAAAACCGGCGTAATCGCCCATCCCGAGCGCCTTCCCGTTTGCCTGGAATGGGAAGCGCCCAACCTTGATGTTATATCCGCGCTCCCGGGCTTGCGCTTCGGTGAATCCAAAGGAAGCCACTTGCGGCTGGCAATACGTGGCGCGCGGCATCATGTCGTAATCCAGCGTGATGGTTTCCTGCCCAGCAATGTTCTCCGCGCACACGATACCCATGGCGGATCCCACATGCGCGAGCATCAACTTGCCGGTCACATCACCGATGGACCAGATGCCCGGGACGTTTGTTTGCATCTTTTCATTCACCTCGATCATACCGCGCTCGTCGATCTTGACACCAACCGATTCAAGACCGAGCCCCTTACTGTTGGGTATGAAGGATGTGGCGACCAGGACCTGATCCACTTCGAGGGTCTCCTCGGGAAATTTCACCTTGACCTTTGATCCGGAGATGGCAATGCTCTCGAATTTTATATTCGTCTTGATCTTGATGCCGCGCTTGGTCAACTCCTTGGTTAATTCCTTGCTGATCTCTTCGTCTTCACGCGGCAGAATGCGCGGCAGGATCTCGATCACAGTCACATCCACGCCGTAGGAATTCCAGATGGTGGCAAACTCGAGCCCGATCGCGCCCGCGCCCACGATCACTATAGACTTCGGCAATGTTTCCTGCATGATCGCTTCCACATACGTGACGATCTTTTTCCCGTCCACTTTGACGCCCGGCAGCATGGCCGCGCTGGCGCCGGTGGCGACGATGATGTTCTTCGCCTTGAGTTCGGAGGTCTTCCCATCTTTGTCTGTGACAGTGAGGGTGTCTTTTGACTTGAAA
>VGNF01000189.1 GCA_016866195.1 Chloroflexota bacterium
ACATGATCCATGCCAGATCAGCCACCTCCCTGGCAGGATAGAAGATGGATAAAAGAAAGGAAACGGACAGCCAGATGCTCAAAGGGATCACTCTGCGGCTGGCGCGCAACCATCCGCGCAGAATTGCGATAATCGCCATCATCAAGCCGAACGGTTGATAGGCGAGCAGGGAGATAACCATCCAACCGATCCGCATACCGGAGGGTTCAACCCAACCCTGCAAGTAACTCGGAATGGAGAGCAGCGCGGAACTCAACCCATTTGGGACACTCAAGAACAGCGTGCCGGCCACAAGAAAAGTGACCACAAAGGGAACCACCGCCTCCCGCATGCCGGCACGCCAGGTCGGTGAGGCCGCAGCTTCTGCCTGGGAAAAGATAAGGGAACGTACCAGGTAAAAGATCGCCCATGCAATTCCCAAAGCCAGCAAGCCGGCCCAAATCGCAGGCCCGCCCAACACAGCCAAGGCGGAAAAACCTGCTGCGAGGCGCGGCCTGTCTTGATTCCAGAATCCCAGCGCAAACACTGTAAAAGCAAGGGGGAAAATCGGACTTCCGATTTGTCTTGAGATGGCCGTCAGGCCTGGGTCGAAAGCGATGAAGAAAGCCAGCAGGAGCGCCGGGCGCGGCTTGATTCGATCGGCGAACAAGAGCGGGGCAAGGACGAGCAGGCTGCCAGCCAGCGCCGGAACGAGGCGCGCCAGGAAATTCGTCCCGCCGCCGTACAGGAAAAACAAAGGCACGGTGAACATGATGTATGCCGGGTGCGGACCGAGCGCGGGTTTAAGTCCCTGTGAGATTTGCAGAGCTTGCAGGGCAAGGTCCGCCTCTGCATCATTGAGCGGCATGGCGCCGAGCCGGATCAGGCGCAGGCTGAGGGCGAGAAGAAAGGCCAGCCCGAACAGCCAGCCTTCATATTTGAAACGGCGATAATTCATGAAGGGTATTGTAATCGTTTCAAAGCCTCTTTGCCACGTTGCCTGCCGGATCACCCAGGCGAACGGAACAACCAACACGGACCACTCTCCGGGCAGGCTGGACGCTTGATCCAGCCTTCATGCACCGCCCAGCAAAGATCCATACTGATACAGGGCAATTTCGACGGTTCAAGAAACTACGGCTCTCTTCTCCATCCACCGCGAAAGTATGCCCGAATCCCCCTACCGAATTAGGGGAGAAAACCTCTACTGGCTATCGGGCGATATATCTAAAATTGTGAAGAATTTCACCTTGATACCTTTAAAACCCCCATTCAACAAGGTATCGAAACTTTACAAGGAGCATCAAATGAAAAAAACCGTCTTCATTCTGTCGCTGATCGTGCTGGTATCGCTGATACTTTCAGCCTGCGGCACGCCGGCACCAACAGAACCCCCCGCGGCCACTGAGCCCCCTGCACCGACGGAACCCCCCGCCCCAGAGTGGAAGGGTCCCGAGGGTGCGCTGGTAGCATTCCCAGTGGACGGGGCACCCACACTCGACGGTGTGGCGGATGATGCTGTATGGGCCGAAGCTGAAGAGATCGTGATCGAAGTCAAGAACGGATTCAACAGTTTCAAGACCCAAGCTCATCTCAAAGCCGTTTACACGGCCGACAGCGTTTATTTCCTCCTGACGTACGAAGATCCCACCGAATCCTGGTTTCGCTCACCCTGGCAAAAACAGGAAGATGGCGCCTGGAAACAGATCAAGGATCCCGACGACAAGGGCGGCGATAACAACCTGTATTATGAAGACAAGTTCTCCATGATCTGGAACATTGACAACAGTATCACAAACTTCAATGAAAAGGGCTGCGCGGTAGCTTGTCATGTCGGTGAGAATTCCGACGTGAAACCCTTCGGCAATAAATACACCGCTGCCGAAGGCGAACTGGGCGATATCTGGCACTGGAAATCGGTCCGCAACCTGAACCAGGTGGATGATCAGTACCTCGATTGGACCCAATTCGACCCTGAGAAGGCCAAGGAGGCCGGGCGCAAGAGCGATGCCAAGGACTCAGGCGGTTATACGGATAATTTCGCGAGCATGCCCGATCCCGCGGACGCGACCAAGACCATCCCGGACAAGACCCGCCCCGGCTTTACCTCCCCGAATATCGATATGACCAGCGGTGCTCCGGGCTATATCCTCGACAGTGAGAAGGTTGCCCTTGATCAGGCGGCTCTCGATGCCCTTCCCGTCGGTTCCTACATCCCGGGGATCATCAAATCTGAAATCGTCGGCGACCGCGGCAACATTTCCGCCGGATGGAAATGGGCCGATGGCGTGTGGACGATCGAATTCGGCCGCGCGCTGGAGACCGGCTCCGAAACCGACGTGCAATTCAGCGACCTGGCAGCACAGTATTTCTTTGGTCTGGCGATCTTTGACAACGCGCAGGTGCGTCACGCCTTCCAGTCCGGCATTTCCAGCATGGTGTTCAAACCTTAATAGGACGTCCCATTCTCCGTTCAAACAGGCTGGAGGAATGAATCTCCAGCCTGAATTTTGTTTTCCCGGGCATCCGAGGATCTTTCCCGGAAACCCGCAAAACCGCGTCACTCATTCCCCATGCGGTCGAACAAATGATGTTCAATGGCGTAGGCCGCAAGTTCGATGCGATTGTTCAAATGCAACTTATCGAACATGGTGCCGATGTAATTTCCCACGGTCTTTTCGCTTAAATTCAGAAGCCTGCCGATTTCGGCATTTGTCCTGCCCTTCGCCAGATGAAACAACACATCCATCTCCCGGTCGGAGATGTCGCGGAAGGCATCCTTTTCCGCCTTCCTTTCCGCCTCACGGACCCGAGACAACAGTCGCGCCGTGGTGGATGGATCGAGCAGCGCTTCGCCCCTCACCGCCGCCCGGATCGCCCTCAATAATTCTTCATTCCCGACCTGCTTGAGTACGTATCCCACCGCCCCTGCGCGGATGGCGCGCACCACCAATTCATCGTCCGCAAAGGAAGTCAGCATCACCACCCTGCACTTCGGATATCGTGTTGTAATCTGGTGCGTGGCATCGATGCCGCCCTCCCCCGGCAGGCGGATGTCCATCAGGATGACATCTGGAGAGAGTTTTTCTGCCAGGCGTATACTTTCCGCAGCGGTGCTGGCTTCGCCGACGACTTTCATGTCAGATTGGTCGTTGAGCAGGGTCATCAAGCCCAGCCGCACAATGTCATGGTCGTCAACAAGCAGAATGCGAATCTTGTTCATGACCTACTCATCCCAGGGTATTTCGAGTCGAACATATGCACCCCGATCGTTTCCCAATTCAAGCCGACCGTTTAATAATCGTGCGCGATCCTGCATATTTCGCAGGCCAAATCCGTTCTGAACATCTTCCGGGATTCCCATGCCATCATCCTTGATCTCGATCCTGAGCCTTGCACCCAGATCAAAGGCATGGATATTCAAGTTAGAAGCCCCTGCATGACGAACTGCATTCGCCATCGCCTCGTTGACGATCGCACACATATGGCCGGCACGCCTGGCAGAAATGTTCTTGTCCCCGGGCAGGTCCATTGTGCACTTGATGTTCAGCATGGAATTGTAATTCGGATTGGCGGCAATCCTTTCCAGTAATTCCCGCAGCGGTGCCGATGTGGTCTGGGAATGCGCGTGCAATTCCTCCAGGTTGCGCCGGAGATCGAGGATGGAATCGTTCAGGGCGACGACAGCCTTCTTCAGCCGCCGGTCCATCTCGCTTCCCGGCTCCGTCAGACGCGCAGTCGATTCGACCAGCAGTCCTGCGGTGTAAACCTTCTGAATGGCGCCGTCGTGCAGGTCTCGCGCCAGGCGCTCGTGCTCGGCATTGATGATTTGCTGCAGTTCCAATTGCTCGATTCGGCGGTCGGTTTCGAGGCTGAAGATCTCCATGGCGCGGATCACGGTGATCGAGATGACCAGGCCGATGAGGGAGCGAAAGACCAGCGGAGGCACACCAAAAAACACCTCAAAGGTTCTGTTGTTCACAAGATTGCCCGGGAAATAATCCACCGGCGGGACGACCAGCCCACCGACGACGGCATAAAAACCAAGGGACATTCCCGCGATGCGAAACATCTTGACGATCCTGGGTACATTCAGGGGTTTGATGCGCATCAAGGTGTACGCGCGCAGACCATAGGCTGCCAGCATCCCGCCGGGAAATCCGATGATATACCGTGCCAGCGCGTTTGCAGTGGACCGCCAATTCACATCCACTGGTTCGAACGGACGGTTCAACGCCGCGAGCATAATCACCCATACCAGGAAGGCAAGAATCGACTGCCAGTGCAAGCAGCGCCTGCGTGTGTTAGAGGGATGCACGGATAGACCGAATTCCAGCAGGCAGGTGAAGGAAACTGCCAGCAGGACCAAGTGAAGAAGATGCGAAGCCCGCACGGTGGATTCAACAAGGTAGCCGGCTTGGATGGGGATGAACAGATCGCCCCATTCATGGAATCCGTGGATGAGACCGAAGCTGGCCAACCAGCGCAGACTGCGCGCCAGATCCAGGCGGGAGGACTGGCGCGTTTGCAGGATGATGGCAAACCCCAGAATGAAAAAGACCAGCCCATACACAAACAGGATGATCTCGCTGTTGATCTCGAAGAACTCTGAGAAAGTGATCATTTGCTGGATTTTAGCACGCGGGGCAGCGCTCAGTCGTTTTCCTCCGGCGGTTTGACTGACCGGAATTCCTTGAACAGCAACAGGTCGTATGCAATCTTCAGCCCGCCGGCGAGGAAAAACGGCACGTCGAATAAGGCAGGCATGCTTAACAGGAGACCGGTCAGTGCCGGGGAAAGGGACGCGCCGACCGAGCGGGCAATGGCGGTCACGCCCGACGCGGCGGATCGTTCGTCCGCTGCCACGACCGCCATGGTATAGGATTGGCGCGTGGGAACGTCCATCTGCGAGATGCTGAAGCGCAAGAGCAACAGCCCGATGGCAAGGGGTAATGCGGGCATGAGCGGAACGAGGATCAACAGAATGTTCGATGGGATATGCGTGAAGACCATCGTGTTGATCAGCCCGATGCTCCGCGCCAAAGTGACGGCCAGCAGGGCCGAAACGCCCGCGAGCACATTCGCACCGAAGAATACGCTGCCCAGCAAGCCCGAGTCCACACCAAAGCGGACGTGAAACCAGTACGCGATCATGCTTTGTACGATCAACCCGCCGGCAAAGGCATCGAGGGCAAAGAGTGCGCTCAATTTGAAGAGAACCCCACGGGAGCGATGCAGACCCAGAACACGTTGCTCCGAAGCGGGTTGCTGACCAGCATCGACCTCGATTTGCCGGGAGAGAGCCAGGAAGAGAAAGACCAATAGGAGCCCTCCGATTGCATATCCCATTAAAACGGTGCGGTACGCCTCGAGTTCGGGACTTCCGCCCGCCTGCAACCCCTCAGCCAACCAGCCGCCGCTCAAGGCGCCTGTAGCGGTGGCAAACGAACCCACGAGGTTGTACCAGGCGAATGTGTGCGTACGGCTTTCATTCGGGAGGAGCTCCGTCAACCCGGCCTGTTCAACGGACAGGAAGGGGCCGATCTCATTCCCACTCGGACTGATGACGCCGATAATTGCAGCCGCCATCAGAACGATCACGTTATTCGTGAGGACAAAAACGACCCCCGCCCCCAGCATGAGCAGTGCCCCCAGGAGGAGCGTTCGTTTGCGTCCGAAACGGTCCGCGCTGGTGGTAAGCCAAAGGGATATGCCAGCATCGCCCGCTAACGTCAGTGTAAACAAAAGCCCGATCTGCTTTTCGTCAAGGCCCGTCTCTGCAAGGTACAGCGCCAGGACGACTGAGAGAAAGCCGTAACAGAACAGGCGAATGATTCGGGCAGAAAACAACAGCCCGACATCACGGCGATGGGTCACTTTTGCCCTGCTGCATCCATCCTGCACCAAGCGTACAACGCGTCATAGACCTCGAATTGATGCTCGAGGTTCTCCTTATCCTCCGGGAACCTCAGGCTGTATCCACTGGCAATGGCTTCGAGGCCGCGCGCGATCAGGTCCATATCGATATCCTCGGCTACATCCGCAGCATGAACGACCTTCGCCATTCGCAGAAGCCCCGGATCTTTAAGATCATACTTGAGGATGATGGATTCGAAAGAACACCTCCCATCCACATGGCCGAGTTCCACGCCCGGCGCATCGTATGGGATCGCGCCCGTTTCCTTGACAACCTGTTCGATCCGGTTCTTCGGGACGAACAGGAACTCCGCCTCGCTATCGATGAAGCGTGTGATCAGCCACGGACAGGCGACCCTATCCACATGCACATGAGAGCGGGTAACCCATTTCATTCTGTTCTCCTTTCACCTCTAATGAGTCGATACATCTTGAAGATCAAACTCTCGCAGGAAAATCACTGCAGCATGTTTTCCTCCCTATGATTGAACCCAAAGCCTGATGGATTTCCACCGCTTCGCAAGCATGGAAGAATGGGGATGACAGTTACGGCACCTGGTAGATGACCGTGCCTCCCTGCTGAAAAACCGGAATCAAATGCGCGGCGAACTTTTCCTCGTTCACAGGCAGCGAGAGGCGTTCGAGCACGCCAATGTATATATAGCGAATATCGTACTGTTGAATGATCGCCTGCGCCTCCTCCCAGCGGGAGGTGGAATACAGGCGCGTTACATCCTCGCGGCGCGTCCCCTGTGGGGCGGCACCGCCGCGCCATTGCGATTCATGCCCGGGCCAGCCCAATACCGTCTGCAGGCCGGAGTAGGCGGATATGCGCGCATAGGCGCTGTATCCATCCCCGACCGCCTCGGCCACCACGCCGTTCGGAGCCTGGCGCAGCCAATCAATGGCCGCAGCTTCGTCCGGATTCTCGCGGCGAACGCGGTCGAGATCGTCGAGGGTAAATCCCCCGGGTGGGTCGAAGTTGTTCGTTTTGGTGATTAAACCCAATGAAGGATAGAGCAGACCACAAAAGATCACCAATCCGATCAGGACACGGAAGAGGATATCCTTCACGCCGTGCAGATTTTGAAGCAAGTATGCCGTACCGAACGCCGCCGCGAGGCTTAACAGGATCCAGGCCTGATAATAGAATTTGAAGATTGTGTTGATGCGGTAGCCGAATTGATCCCTTAAATACAGGAAATCCGGCGCAAGGATCAGGATTGCACCAAGCACCATGAGCAGCAGGACAAAACCGACGATAGACGACGGGCGACCGACAGCGGTTTGCGATCCATCGTCTTTCGTCCGGTGTGACTGAATTAGAAACGCCAGGGCGGGGATCAGGACCGCCAGCTGGGTGATCAATCCGCCGATGTAGCTCAAACGACGCAGGCTGGTGGCGCGGAAAAAGGTGGGGATATCCATGCCCTGTGAAGCCAGCACCATCGTCACATAGTCCCGGTCGACCAGATATCCGATCCACGCGGCCAGCCAGGAGAGCGCGGGG
>VGNF01000190.1 GCA_016866195.1 Chloroflexota bacterium
CTTCCCGGACCTTGGATTCGATCACGGCGATCATGTCGTCCGCCTCGTGTTCGCTGCCGGCTTTGGCGGCGATGCGCACATCCACCACGCCGGTATGCGCGGCAAGCCCAACCGTGGGATTGCTTAATGTTTCCAGATCCGCGATCTTCTCGTCGATCATCCCCTCCCCGAGCCCCGCACAATGCAGGACGCGTACTTTGATGATCTGATCCAGCTCGAATCGTTTTTGAAGGTAGGGAATGATCGATTCGTGCAGGACATGTTCCATCTCGTTCGGCACACCCGGCAGGGATATGACCGCCCTCACCCCTGGTCCTCCCTCCAAAATAGGGGTGGGTATTTCAACGATGAAGCAGGGCGCGGTGCCGACCGGATTAGGAATCCCGATCGCTCCCTTGGGAATATACGCCTGCCGCTTTTGATTTTCAGAGGGCTTGCGCCCATATCGGGCAATGGTCGCCACCACTTGTTCCCACAGATCCTCCCGGAATTCCGTTTCCAGATTCAGGGCTTTCGCAACGGCTTCCCGCGTCGGGTCATCGATCGTCGGACCAAGCCCACCGGTGGTGATCACGATGTCCGCGCGTTCAATCGAATGGTGAATGGCTCCGGCGATGCGGTCCACGTTGTCGCCGATCGTGATCGTGCGATACAAATCGACGCCCAGGCCTCTCAGGTGCCGTGCGATGTAGCGGGTGTTCGTATCGACGATTTCACCCAGGAGGATTTCCGTACCGATGGTGATAATCTCTGCCGAAGTCATGTCAAACTACATTGTACTCTTTTATCATCCGTCCTTCGGTAAAGCGGTTCAGATCCAGCATGGAAACATCCAAAGTGGAAAACTTGCCGTCCAGAAGATACTCGCTCATCAATTTGCCGGCGATCGGTCCGTGCATAAAACCGTGTCCCGAAAAACCGGTACAGACCGAAAAACCCTGTACCGAAGTGCCGCCGAGGATTGGATGTGCGTCGGGCGTGATTTCGTACAGACCGGCCCAATGGGAGGTGCGACGGGCATTCTCGAGAACAGGCATGCGTTGGACAGCAGCTTCGTAGTTCACCATTTCGAATTCTTCGTCAACTGACTGGTCGAAGCCGGGTACTTCGTTCTGATTGCTCATTCCGATCAGCAGGCCCTCGCCTTCGCGGTGAAAATAGAGGGATTGTGCAAAATCGATTACGAACGGGAAGTCCGCTGGAATTTCCTTCATGGCGTTTGTTGTGAACATTTGCCTGCGCAGCGGCGTGATCGGAAGATCAACTCCGGCCAGTTTCGCCACAACCCCGGACCACGGTCCAGCGGCATTCAACACCATAGGAGTATGGATAAATCCCGCATTGGTTTGGACACCCTGAATCGAATCTTCGTACACCCGTATACCGCCCACCTCCACTCCGGTCAAGGCAGCTGCTCCCAGTCTTTGTGCAGCGCCGATGTATCCCATGACCACGCTGTTCGGATCCACCAGACCGTCTTTTTGGTAAAAGGTGCCGCATGAGGCATCTTCGAAGTTCATCATCGGCAATCGACGGCGAATGTCCTCACCGCTCAACCATTGCGTCTGAACGCCCAATTGGTTTTGTAATTTCACATTGTGATTGAATGTCCGGGCATCCATCTCGTTTGTGGCCACGAGCAGGTACCCGCAGGGACGGTAATTGACATCCTGTCCCAGCTCCTGTTTGAAGCGCTCGATCATCGGCAGGCTTTCGAGCGAGAGGCGGATGTTAATCTCGGTTGAGAATTGATAGCGCACGCCGCCTGCGCACCGACCGGTCGCCCCCTGACCAAAGAATTGCTCCTTTTCCAGCAGAAGCAAATTCTTCGCCCCCCGTCGGGCGAGGTGATACAAGGCACTCGCGCCCATGACTCCGCCGCCAACGATGACGATGTCCGCACTCTTTGGGATGTCCATGTAGTTGCACCTGCTTAGAACGGTATCTCTTTGCCTAACTTATCCCGTTTGGCGTTATGTAATGCCAGTTGGGCGGCCATGGCGTCCTGAACCGCCACACCAACGGACTTGAAATACGTGATCTCTTCCTGATCTTGACGCCCGGATCTTCTCCCAAGCAGGACTTCACCCAATTCTGCATGGACATGAGCTTGAGTGATCCTGCCATTCTGCATGGGTTGGATCAGATCGCCCGCCTCAGCCAGCACGGCGGATCGTGAATCCACAAATACACGCGCTCGTATGACAGTCTCGGCAGGGATCTCCTGCATCTCGGGAGTGTAGGAGCCAATGGCGGAAATATGCGCGCCGGCCTTTAGGCCATCATCAGAAAACACCGGTGAAGAGGATGTGGTAGCCGTGCAAATGATATCCGCTTCCACCACAGCCTCGCGCGCGGAACTGGCTGGTTGAAGGTCCCGCGGAATGGGTCCTTTGCCGGCCATCTCCCGCGCAAAGGATTGCGACTTTTCGCGATCCGAATCGAAGATCCAAGCTTTCTGAATTTTCCGAACCGAACATGCTGCTTCAAGTTGCGTGCGTCCCTGGGCACCTGCTCCGAAGATTGCCGCGACTCGACTGTCGGCCCGGGCGAGCAAGTCTATTGCAGCTCCACTGCCGGCACCCGTGCGAATGGCGGTGAGCGAGGCTCCCTCCAGGAGGGCTGCGGCTCGCCCTGTTTCGGCGTCGAATACCATGACCGCCGCCTGAATGAAAGCCAGGCCGCGTGCGGGATTTCCGGGGAATAGGGAAACGATCTTGACCGCAAGGGCTTCGGAACTGCCTGCCTGAACGTAGGCGGGCATGATCAAGCTGGCAGCATCGCGGGGCATTATGGACAGGCGGGTTCGCAAAGGGACGTCTGCCTTGCCGTCCGAAAGGGAGGCGTATGCCTGTTTCATGGCCTCGATCGCCTCGGCCATCGGCAGGGACTTTCGTACTTCATCAGCATTCAGAACGATCATGGATTCCTCCAGTAAACGAAAACGCAGAGGTCCAATGGAGCCCTCTGCGTTTGTTTGGATCGAACGAATTATCACTCCATGCCAAGATACGCCTTCTGGACCGTCGGATTTTTCTTCAGGTTTTCGGCAGTATCATGGATCACGATTTCGCCGGTTTGCAGGACATACCCGCGGTTGGCTACTGACAGAGCCATCAGCGCATTTTGCTCCACCAACAGGATCGTTGTTCCCTCCTTGTTGATTTGCTGGATGGTATCGAACACGAATTCGACGAGGACCGGAGCAAGACCCATGGAGGGTTCATCCATCAGAAGAACGGTCGGATTTGCCATCAGCGCGCGCCCGGTGGCCAGCATTTGTTGTTCTCCCCCGGAAAGGGTTCCTGCAACCTGGGTGCGCCGTTCCTTCAAGCGCGGGAATAATGTAAAAACCCGCTCCGTGTTCCGATGAATCTCCGCCTTGTCGTTGCGGCTGTATGAACCCATTTCCAGGTTTTCGGTGACGGTCAGGCGGGCGAAGATGCCTCGGCCTTCCGGGACCATGGAAATGCCTTTGTAGACGATTTCATGCGGCTTGTATTTAAGCAGGTCCTGCCCATCCATCGAGACGCTGCCCTGGCGAGGGTGTAAGAGACCGGCGATCGTGCGCAATGTGGTGGTCTTACCGGCGCCATTGCCTCCGATCAGTGTGACGATCTCGCCCTTTTCGAGCTTTAGGGAAACGCCTTTCAGGGCGTGGATATTGCCGTAGTAGGTGTGAACGTTTTCAATATTTAGCATGGACATTTGAACCTGCCCTTAATCGGCTCTCTTTGAATTGGAGTGGCGTGCCTGCGCCGTCGCCATGCCTTCATTGGCTGCGCCTCTTCCAAGGTAGGCTTCGATCACGCGCGGATTACTTTGAATCTCGGAAGGAGTGCCTTCGGCAATTTTTTCCCCATAATCCAATACCGTAATGTTTTCTGAAATTCCCATCACAACGCGCATGTGGTGTTCGATGAGCAGGATGGTGATGCCGAGCTCATCCCGCAGACGCCGGATAAAAGCGGTCAGGTCTTCTGTTTCGCGGGGATTCATGCCTGCGCTGGGCTCGTCGAGAAGGAGCAGCTTGGGCCGGGTGGCAAGCGCGCGCGCGATCTCAAGGCGGCGCTGAGCTCCGTATGGCAGATTGCGTGCCAGCAAATCGCCCTTGCCTCTCAAACCGACGAAATCCAGAAGTCTTTGTGCCTCCTGGAGGGCGCCCTTTTCCTCTTTGACCATTTTTGGGGTGCGTATGACCGAACTGATCCAGGAGGAATGAAGGAAGATGTGCTGCCCGATCAGGATGTTCTCGAGCGCAGACATGTCGGCGAAAAGTCGGATATTCTGGTACGTGCGCGAGATTCCGAGACGGGAGATCTGATCCGGTCGAAGGTTGTGGATCGCTGTTCCCTCGAAGGTGATCTCGCCTTCATCCGCCTTACCGAAGCCGGTAATGCAGTTGAAGAACGTTGTTTTACCCGCACCGTTCGGACCGATGATGCTGACGATGGATTTATCCGGTATTTCGAAATCGACCGTATTGACCGCCACCAGACCGCCGAAACGTTTGGTTACCTTGTTGGCTGTGAGAATGTTCGTCATGGCAACCTTCCTATGATTCCGCTTCTTCGACCAAGCTGCTTGAATCTTCATGATGCAGCTCGCGGATGGCAACCTGGGAGGGCCATAATCCTTCCGGCTTGACGAGCATCACGGCAATCAACGCAATGCCATAGATCAGGAAGCGAAATTCGGAAACCTCGCGCAGGAGTTCCGGCAGACCGATCAGCGCAATTGCACCGACAACGACGCCGGGTATGCTTCCCATACCCCCGACGACGATCAGGGCCACAACATTAATGGACACGATTAACTGCATGCTGCTGGCAAAGATCGAGCCAACCAGCACGGTGAAGATCGCGCCGCCCAGACCGGCGAATGCCGCACCGAGCATATAAGCGAGCAACTTTGTCTGGATCAGGTTGACACCCAATGCTTCGGCGACATCCTCATCCTCGCGTATTGCCATCCAGGCACGGCCGAGGCGCGATTCCCTTAATCGCCAGGCGACAAAGGCGATGAACAGGGCGCTGACAACCGCTATGTAGTAAATATCCTGCGGCTTGCCAAGTTCGATGCCGTTGCACACGCGGGGTACATCGATTTTTAAGAACTCGCCCAAAGGCCCGAGGCACGGTTTCTGGATGCCGATGATTCCGCGCGGTCCGCCAAAGAACGGCGCGAGAAAGTCCGAACCGGCCAGCAGGCGGACAATTTCGCCGAAGCCTAAAGTTGCAATGGCCAGGTAATCTCCGCGGACGCCCAAAACGGGCAAGCCAAGGAAGGCTCCAAATGCCATGGCGACCAGCACTGCGATCGGAACGGCCACCCAGAATGGGATATGCTGAAGGCCGTATTCACCGTATGAGGTAAGCAGGCCTACCGTATAAGCCCCCACCGCATAGAATGCGACGAAACCGAGATCGAGCAGGCCGGCAAATCCCAGGGTGATGTTCAGCCCCAATCCCATGAGGATGTAAAGACTGATGATCACAATCACCTGAGCGATGAATGGTCCCGAGACCTGAGGCAGACCGAGCGCAACATAAGCCAGCAGAGCGAAGAAAAGTATTCGAATCGTAGTCTGGCTGGTTTTCGGCAGCCGGGATACGCCAGATTTTATATTCGTCCCCATTGTGTTCCAGAACATCGATCCACTGACGATCAGGACAAAGAAGATGGTCGCGCCGCTAATCGTCATTCCTGTCTGACCAAACAGATACTTCGCCAGCACCTCGATCGTCTCGCCCTGGTTGATCATGACCACACGGAACAGACCAGAGAACAAAGCCATAAAAATCATGAAAATTATGGCTTGTGTAAGCCCCCCCTAATAATGGCAACATCCAGATACCGCCTAATCCTCGCCCAAATGTCAACAACTCATACAACCCCGGGCTGGCGTTCAGAAATACAGCCCGGATATTGATTTGCGCGCCTGCCAGGACGAAAAGAGCCAATACCAGTCCGGTGACGGCGCTAGCAAGAAGACCCGCAATCAGTTGGTGGAATGGTTTTGGGGATTCAAAGATTCTGGAAGTCCGCTGGGCGGAGAGAAAGCCTATAACAAACGAAGTTGCCAGCAACAGGAACATTCCGAGCGTGATCACACCTTCGATTACATCGCGTTTGTCGAAGATCTCGATCATCCCAATCAGGCACAGGAAAAGCGCAATTGCACCGCCCACAAGGCCGGTTTTTATCGCGCTCCAGAGGAAGTTTTCTTTAACCATGGCACCCTTCTCCTTACGCCTTCTTGGTGGTCAAACGCTCACCGAGGATGCCCGATGGGCGGAAGAGCAGGATCATGACCAGCATGGTGTAGGCGATCGCATCCTTTAGTTGATATGGGCGTGTTATCCCCATTCCATCCAGGAAGAGAGACGGGCCGATCGATTCAAATATTCCCAGAACGAGACCGCCCACCATGGCGCCCGGGATGTTGCCGATGCCTCCCAACACCGCTGAGGTAAAGGCTTTAATACCCGGGGTGAATCCCATAAAGAAATCCACTTGCCGGTACACCAGGGCAAAAAGCACGCCTGCCGCGCCGGCCATGGCTGCTCCGATTGCGAAAGTGGAAACAATAATGCGGTTCACATCGATTCCCATCAGGGCCGCCGTATCCTTGTTCTCCGAAACCGCGCGCATCGCCTTGCCAACCTTTGTGAACATGACAATGGAATACAGGATGGCCATCATAATAAAAGCTGCTACTGCAACCACCACCTGGACCTTGAGGATGCTGATGTTTCCAAATGTCCATGAGCCCTCGAGCGCTTTGATGGGAGGGTAGGCATATTTCCCCGGGCCGAAGAACCCGCGGAAGGCATACTCCAGGAAGAATGAAGCACCGATGGCGCTGATCAACGGCACCAGGCGCGGTGCAGTACGCAATGGGCGATAGGCAATCCGTTCGACAAGCATTGCGATTGAGGAGGCTATGACCATGGCAAACAGGATCGGGATCAGCAAGCCCAGCACAGGATTATTGTCGATGAATCCGGTCCCGTTCAACCACGTCGCCAGAAAATACCCTGCAAATGCCCCGGTCATGAAAATGTCACCATGGGCAAAGTTGATCATGCGCAAGATACCATAGACCATTGTATAGCCTAGGGCGATCAGGGCGTAAATGCTGCCCTGGGATATTCCAAAGACAATGAAGTCGATCCATTGTTCACCGGAATACTTGCCGGATCGGATCGAAAAAAATGTGCCCAACACAACAATGGAGACGATCAAAATGCGAAACCCCCACA
>VGNF01000191.1 GCA_016866195.1 Chloroflexota bacterium
TTTTCAAGTTTTTTCCACGATCTCGCAGGTGGGATTCTTTAGGAGAAAAATCAGAGTAAGTTTTTACCAGAACATGGCTTACGAAACCAGAAATATCCTCATAAACAAAATTCATGACCGGGAGCTTGGAAAACAGGCCCCTCGTTATTTAGGTGGTCGTTTGGTTGATGTCGGTTGCGGCATGAAACCTTATAAAAAAATGCTTTCCCCTTTTGTAGTTCAGCATATTGGAGTTGACCACAAGGAGACCTTGCATTACAACGGCGATATAGACTTATGGAGTACCGCTTATAACATGCCGCTGTGTGATGCTTCATTTGATTCTGCATTGTGTACCGCAGTGCTTGAACATCTGGAAGAACCTGAAAGTGCATTAAGGGAATGCTACCGGGTTCTGAAATCTGGAGGACATGCGATATATAGTATTCCGTTTATCTGGCATTTGCACGAGGAACCTCGAGATTATTACCGCTTCAGTAAGTACGGTATAACCTATCTGTTCAACAAAGTGGGATTTAGTGTCGTCGAAATAAAAGCGCTTTCCGGGTTTTGGGTTACATTTGGTCAACTCTTGGTCTACAATATCTATCGATTGAATCGCGGACCATTCCGATGGTTTAGAGTAATTGATTTTGCCGGCTTGATGCTCCAGTTCATTTTTTATATCATGGATAAAATAGACAAGACCGAGCAGTGGACCTGGATGTATATGGTGGTTGCAAAGAAACCGTGACGACGTTGAAATTAAAAGCATTTTCGGGTCTTAAATGGAATACACTCTCTCAATTTGGGCGCCAAGGAGTGTATCTTATAACCACGATAATCTTGGCACGGTTATTAGAGCCTGCGGATTTTGGCGTTGTTGGGATGGCATTGGTCGTCAGTGGATTTATCGGGATATTCAAGGATCTAGGCACCTCATCAGCAATCATACGGCGACCCACTCTCTCGGATGTATTTCTTGGAACGATGTACTGGGTGAATTTTGGATTCGGTGTGCTGGCGACTTTGGTCGTAATTCTATTGGCTCCATTTGCTGGGCTATACTATAACGAACCCCTTGTTATCCCGGTATTGCAGATCCTGTCATTTGCGTTTGCGATTTCCGGCCTTGGCTCGGTACATCAAGCAATACTGGAACGTTCTTTAGCTTTCAACTCCTTGGCAACGCTTGAAATTGCATCAGTTGTCGTTGGTGCGGTTGTGGGTATAGGTCTTGCAATGGCACACGCCGGAGTATGGAGCCTTGTATTTCAAACTATGGTGACGACGTTTGTATCAACTTTGTTGTTGATCGTTTTCAGTGCCTGGCGTCCGCGTTTGGTCTTCAATTGGAAAGAGGTTATTGCCGTGCGTCAATTTAGTGTTAACCTGGTGGGATTCAACATTGTAAATTATTTTGCACGTAATGCAGATTACTTCCTAATTGGCCGTTTCCTAGGTGCCGAAAGTCTTGGGTTTTACACCCTAGCTTATCGAATTCTGCTCTATCCGCTCCATAGTGTATCAGCGGTGATTGGTCGGGTGATGTATCCGGTTCTTTCCACCGTTCAAAACGATTTGCGGAAGTTTCGTTCTGTATATCTTGACATGTTGGGCGGAATCGCATTGGTTACATTTCCCTTAATGACCACTTTCCTTGTCCTCTCGCGACCCTTTGTGATGACAGTTTTTGGCGAAAAGTGGACGCCTGTAATCGTGTTGATTGAAATATTCGCCCCAGTGGGCCTGATCCAATCACTTGGAACGACCGTTGGAGTGATTTATCAAGTCACCGGAAAAACAGATTTGATGTTTCGATGGGGAGTGGCCTCTGGAATTGTCGTTGTCACATCATTCTTGATCGGTTTGAAGTGGGGGATAATTGGTGTTGCATCTGCTTATGCGCTAGTGGTGTTGGCTCTTGCATATCCAAATTTCCTATTCCCCTTCAATTTGATCGAGCTAAAATTCATGCAATTATTCGTAGAGATACGAAAACCATTCATAAACAGTCTGGTGCTGTTGGTCATAATCCTATGCGTTCGGTCAATTTTGGAAGAACGATATACGGATCTACTTGTTTTGACAGCAGCCGGCTTCGGTGGAATTATTGTGTATTGCTTGATGAGCCTGATCACGAATAAAAGGCAACTTCATAAATTGTGGGATCTAGCTACTGGAGACAGGCGAAAGTAGATGAGTGTGGAGAAGATTGTTGCAATCCATAGTTATCCAATATGGCTTCCGCAGACTCAAACCTGGATGTACAACCAGGTAAAGTATTTGCCGGGGTTTATAGACGCGCATGTCGTTTGCGATATAACCGCCAATCTAGAGCAATTTAATTTGCCGAACATTCATTGCCTACGTGAGATTTCGCGCCCGCGTTTGTTTGCCGAGAAGCTTCTGCGAAAAATGTCGATTCGCATATCCAGGGGACACTTGGCGTCAATAGCGAAAGACCTCGAAATCGATGTGCTGCACTCGCATTTTGGAAACATCGGATGGAACAACCAAAAAACGGCGGAGAGATTGAGTGTGAAGCATATAGTGACATATTATGGATATGATGTGAATCGACTCCCTACCGAGGATGCGCGATGGCTGGCGCGGTATCGGGAACTATTTCAAAATGCCGACTTGTTCCTTTGCGAAGGCCCGCATATGGCCGGCCGGCTGGTTGACCTAGGATGTCCTAGGAGCAAGGTAAGGGTTCATCATCTTGGTGTCGCATTGGACCGGATCTCCTTCCAGCCGCGTCAATATGAGGCAGGCGAGGAACTGCAGGTATTAATTGTAGCGAGTTTTGTAGAAAAAAAGGGTATTCCTTATGCGCTTGCCGCACTGGCTGAGTGCCGCTCGGAATTCCCCGTAAGAGTCACCATCATTGGCGATGCCAGCTCGGAGAAGCGCAGTCTCGAGGAAAAAGACCGAATTATGGAGATCTTGAAAGACACCGGGCTTGCAAAAGTGACAAGGTTTCTTGGTTATCAGCCATATCAAGTTGTTTTTGAGGAGGCGTACCGACATCATGTCTTCATGTCACCTAGCCTAACGGCTAATGATGGGGATACAGAAGGCGGCGCCCCGGTCACCCTTATCGAAATGATAGCTACAGGAATGCCCGTGATTAGTACCTCCCATTGTGACATTCCGGAAGTTGTCCAGTATAAGATGCCGGATTGGCTGGTGGGGGAGCGCGACGTCGAAGGATTGAAAGAAAGATTGCGGCTTCTGGTCAGGCAGGCTGGAGCATGGAATCGTATGTTGTCCACGGGCAGGCTCCACATCGAGAGGGAATTTAATGCGGTGGAGCAGGGGATTCGCCTTGCGGAGATCTATGCAGAGGTTTCGGGATTGTGAGGTGGATTTGAAAAGTGGAAGTTTCCCGGTAAGGAGAAGGGGAAGGCTAGGTTACCTTTCGGCAGCGCCGCGTGTATCCACTCGAGTGGATGCCGAGGCAGGCGGACCCAGGGCACATGTATTGGGTGTCATCACCGCCTTCGAATCCCTCGGCTGGAAGGTCTTTCCTTTTATTGTTGGGAACCGGATGCCCGACAGGGTCGTGCGGCAAAGCGAAATGGATTTGGGAAGAAGCAGGCTAATACGTTTGGTGGCTGACGTTGTGCGTTTGGGCATGGGTATTGTCAACAGCCTGCGAGCGTGGAGAGAATTGAATAATAATGTGGATTGGGTATATGAAAGGCTGGCAGTTTTACAAGCGCTGGGCTGGATTTTTAAACTTCGAAGTGTGCCCTGGATTTTGGAGACCAGTGGCCTGTTTTTTTATGAGGCCAAAAACGAACGAAAGGCAATTCTGCTTTCGGGGATCGCACGCTGGATTGAAATCTGGTCATATCGCCATTGTGATGTAATAGTCTGTGTGACCCGGACTTTGAAGGATTTGATCGTGAAAGCCTCCGGTGTACCGGAGGACAAGATTGTGGTGGTGCCAAACGGGGTGGATATCGATCGTTTCGACCCGGCCTTTTGCAGCCCAAGGAGAATTTTTACCGGTCCGACCATCGGTTTCATCGGCACGCTGGCGAGCTGGAATCGCCTCGACATATTGCTCAGAGTACTTTCAGAATTACGCCTAGAAGGCATATCCTATTCCCTGACCGTGGTAGGCGATGGTCCCATGCGTCATACTTGGGAAGCTCTGGCAGGCGAGCTTGGTTTGAATGAATGTGTTTTATTTATCGGCCGGGTTTCGTGGGATGAGGTACCTTCGTGTATATCCGGCTTTGATTTGGGTTATATGGGAAATCACCGGATGGAGATCGGTGTGATGTATCATTCGCCTCTCAAGCTCTATGAATACATGGCTATGGCCAAACCTGTGGTGGCCTCGAAGTCGGATGACGCGTTGGAGATGGTGATTCCGGGCGTCACCGGATTTCTATTCGAATCCGGCGATCCGGATAACCTCAAATCTGCGCTGAGGGCAGCGCACCTCGCCCGACCTCGCTGGGGAAAGATGGGATCAACCGCCCGGGATTGGGTACGTGAAAAAGGCACCTGGGCGGCTCGAGTAGCTTCGATGATACCCGATATCGAGAGGATTCTGGAGAATGGGAATGCGGATTCATCTGCTGGGCGTTGATCTGGATGCTGTGACCCAGGATCAGCTGTGTAATCATATTGTTGATGCCGTGCAGGGATCGCGGCGTAGAGTCATCGCCAACCATAACCTCCATAGCATCTATCTGTTTCATCACGATCCGGGGTTGCGTGAATTCTACCGGGAGACCGAAGTGAATCACATCGATAGCATGCCACTGGTTTTTTTGGCACGCATGATGGGTTACAAGGTTGACCGCATCCATCGGGTTACATATATGGATTGGATTTGGAAGTTGATGGAAATGAGCGAGGCGCGATCGTGGCAAGTCTATTACCTGGGGGGACGGCCGGGGATTGCGGATCAGGCTGCTATCCGGATCAAGAGGAGATTTCCCACCCTGAAGCTGGACACTATGCACGGGTATTTCAACAAGCAGGGTGATGAAAATGAGAAAGTGCTGGACATGATTAATGCCGCCCGGCCCAATATTCTCTTTGTTGGAATGGGTATGCCCCTCCAGGAGAAGTGGATATATGAAAACTTGGACCGACTCCATGCTAATGCAATACTTACGGCTGGAGCATGCTTTGATTACATCGCCGGCAGGCTGCCCACCCCTCCGCGATGGCTGGGACAGATCGGACTGGAATGGTCGTTTAGATTGTTCAGTGAGCCGAGGAGGCTTTGGAAACGTTATCTGGTTGAACCGTGGTTTCTGAGCGGCGTGGTACTGAAGGAATTGCGGAGTAAAATTCATAGGCCTGCGTGAGGTTGCCCAATGCTGCCGGACCGATCACCGGTAAAAGGAAGGGTTCGTGTTTAAACAAATTGCCGACAACAGGGAAATGACCTCCGTTGCCGCCACTTTCAGGCGTAGGCGTTATGGTTTCTTTCGATACCTGCTCTCCCGACTGGACCGCCCGGTTCGCGTATTGGATATCGGCGGAACCGATTCCTTTTGGAAGGTTATAGCGGATGTGTCCGATGCCGGCCTGATTGTCACATTGCTTAACATCCATGCGGAGATCGTCTCCAGCCCGGCATTTACAGGCATGGCCGGGGATGCGCGGAGCATACCGTTTGAGGATATGAGCTTTGATGTGGTATTTTCAAATTCGGTCATCGAACACGTCGGTGGATATGAGGACCAAAAACGGATGGCTGATGAAGTGCGCCGACTTGGAAAATGTTATTTTATCCAGACTCCGAACAGGTTTTTTCCCATTGAACCGCATTTCTTGTTTCCCCTTTTTCAGTTCCTTCCCAGACCAATTCAATGCCTGATACTGAAGAACTTCAACCTGGGCTGGTTCAAAAAAACGGGGGATCTGGAAGAGGCAGGGAGGATTATCGATGGAATCCGCCTCCTCGAAAGGAGGGAAATTGTCTCGCTGTTTCCGGGAGCCGGTATTTATGAAGAGAAATTTCTTGGTATGACCAAATCATTCGTGGCATACGGAGGGTGGGATGCCCGATTCGATGCGACAAACCACTGATTGTTGATGTTTTTGCCCATGTTTTGGTCAATTGACACACCCCTATGTTGAGGCGCTTTTCGGTTAATTTTGCCCTGTTTTCCATGATGCTTGATGGCATGACGGTCGGGTTTTCGTTGCTGTTCTCGACCCAGCTTCGGCCGATCCTGAATGCCTTCAATTTCATCGAGCCATTGCAAGAAGTTCCGGTGGTCCCCGCTCCGATTCTTGCCATATTTCCTGCCCTCTGGGTGATGGTGTTTCTGGCTTTCTCTTTGTATGATGGAAGAAAGTATCTAAGGGCGGTAGATGAGTTTTCAACCCTAACGTTGGCAGTCTTGATCTCTTCTGTATCGGCCGCAGGCATCCTGTATTTGTCGTTCCGGGATATTTCCCGTGCACAATTTGTCTTATTTGTCATTCTCGTGTACCTGTTGTGTTTTGGATGGAGGATACTTGCACGCGGGTACTTCCGCTTGCAAGCCTCAGTGCCCAAGAAAGTGCGCAGAGTGCTGGTCGTCGGATGCGGCACCCTGGGGGAGAAGGTCCGGGTTCAGCTTGAAGATTCGGAAATCCTGAATTTTAGATTCGTTGGATTTGTTGACGAGATCGCTCCGATCTCGGAAAAAGGCAAGCTGCTGGGGGGGACACATGATGTGAAATCGGTCGTTCTTACCGAGGAGATATCCGATGTGGTTGTCGCCCTGCCTCATTCTGCTTATCATCTGATGGCTGAAATCGTGAAGGATCTTGAAGATCTGCCCATCCAGGTGTGGGTTGCACTGGGCTTTTTCGATCTGACGCTTTACAATACTGCCATCGAGGATTTTGCCGGTATCCCCATGCTGGACTTGCGCGCCTCTGCCATCGATGATTACCAGAGACTGGTAAAGCGTGCATTCGATCTGGTTATGGGTCTCGTTGCCTTGTTGCTTTTCTCCCCGCTCATGGCAATTTCAGCGCTTCTGGTTTACCTGGGTGATGGGCCGCCTGTATTGTTCCGGCAGAAACGGGCGGGGGAAAACGGCCGGCCATTCGAAATGCTCAAATTCAGGACCATGGTCAGGAACGCTGGCGAGTTGCAAAGCCTGCTGGAGAAGCGGGGTGAAGGGGCGAATGTGCCTCACAAAACAAAGTCCGATCCCCGTGTCACCCGCGTCGGACAGCTCCTCCGGAGATTCAGCCTGGATGAGTTGCCTCAATTCATCAATG
>VGNF01000192.1 GCA_016866195.1 Chloroflexota bacterium
ACCGGTATGGAATATCATGCCGCGCTCGATTCGGGCCAGGTGATCATTGCCGAAGAGGACGGGGATGTAGTCTCCGTCACCGGGTCAGCGATCGGTATCCGCGAGAAGAGCGGTGGAGTGCGAACCTATAACCTCCGAAAATACCATCGCTCGAACCAGAGCACCTGCATCGACCAGCGCCCGGCAGTGGTCAAAGGGCAGGTTGTACGGCAGGGTGAGATCATTGCCGATTCGTCATCCACTGAGAGCGGGGAACTGGCGCTCGGGCAGAATGTGGTGGTTGCCTTCCTGTCCTGGGAAGGCGGCAATTTCGAAGACGCCATCCTGATCTCTGAGCGCTTGGTCCAGGAGGATCGGTTTACCTCGATCCATATCGAGAAATATGAAGTGGAGGCGCGCGATACCAAACTGGGACCCGAGGAAATCACTCGCGATATCCCCAATGTTGGCGAAGATGCGATCAAGGACCTTGACGAGAACGGCATCATTCGGATCGGGGCGGAGGTTGGGCCGAACGACATCCTGGTCGGCAAGATCACGCCCAAGGGCGAGAAGGAACTGACCCCCGAAGAACGCTTGTTGCGCGCCATTTTTGGCGAGAAATCCCGTGATGTCAAGGATACCTCGCTTCGGATGCCGCACGGCGAGCGTGGGAAAGTGGTCGATGTTAAAGTATTCACCCGCGAAGACAATGCCGACCTCTCCGCAGGCGTCGACATGATGGTGCGCGTGTCAGTTGCACAGAGGCGTAAGATCACTGCCGGCGACAAGATGGCTGGCCGGCATGGGAACAAGGGTGTTGTATCCAAAGTTGTTCAGGAAGAGGATATGCCCTTCCTAGAAGATGGGACTCCGGTGGATATCATCCTGAACCCTCTGGGCGTTCCTGGTCGTATGAACATCGGCCAGGTGCTGGAAGTCCATCTCGGATGGGCCGCCAAACGCCTCGGTTTCAGGGCCACCACGCCGGTATTCGATGGGGCACGTGAGACCGAGATCGAGGCAGAACTTGCGCGCGCCTGGCTGGTGGACCAGGCCTGGAAGGAAACCGGTGATGCGGCTTGGGCCTGGCTCAAGCAGGCGGATTATGAACCGACTGCCATCGAAGACGACGATGAAGTCCGGCGTTTATACCTCGAACAATGGTTGAGCGACCGCGATTATGATATTTCCAGGCTAGCCATTGACGCCACATATGCCCGCCAGGCAACCACCACCGAATGGCTGCGTGGACGTGGGTTCGACCCGGCAGTCATCTTTAACACGGTAATGGACAACTCCGCCCAACGGATAGCGCTCGACGAGAATGCAGTCAATGCCTGTTTCGAGATCTGGCTGGAGACCATGGGTTACGACAAAGTCGATGTGGAAAAACTGCGCAAGAAGATCGATACTGTCATGCTCGAGAAGGGAGTGCCTGTCCCCACATTAGGCAAGCAGATACTGCGGGACGGAAAATCCGGCAAGCCTTATGACCAACCGGTGACGGTCGGCGTCATGACAGTATTGAAATTGCACCACCTGGTGGAGGATAAAGGGGACGCCCGTTCGACAGGACCGTACAGCCTGGTGACACAGCAACCCCTGGGGGGCAAGGCTCAGTTTGGCGGTCAACGTTTTGGCGAGATGGAGGTGTGGGCGTTGGAAGCCTACGGCGCGGCTTATACCTTGCAGGAGATGTTGACAGTCAAGTCAGACGATGTGCAAGGACGCGTCAACACCTACGAAGCCATTGTCAAGAGTGAAGCCATCGAAGAGCCCAGCATCCCGGCTTCATTCCGGGTGCTGGTCAAGGAATTGCAAAGCCTGGGTCTGGCGGTTGAGGCAGTGACCGAAAGCGGCGACTTGATCAAGTTCGGAAAGGATGAGGAGAAAGCCCACCCACCCAAATATGATACCGGCCTGATGAGCC
The DNA here is from genome assembly GCA_016866195.1 of Chloroflexota bacterium. Lineage (GTDB taxonomy): Bacteria > Chloroflexota > Anaerolineae > Anaerolineales > Villigracilaceae > VGNF01. The sequence goes on from VGNF01000192.1 coordinate 1,913, forward strand.
TCGGTGAGAATCTGGGGGGAAAATCGTAAGATTCCCCGTTATTTCCTTGACGCTCGCATAGCCGCATGATACAATCACGTTTCGTTACGAACTGGACTGATGCTTCTTAACCACTCACGTAGTTGAACCAGTGAGGCCATCAGGTACGTAGATTGATGGCCTCACTTCTTGACAAAAAATAGTTCAGCAAGGATATTTGTTCGGAGGCAAATGTGCCCACAATCAACCAATTGATTCGCAAAGGTCGCCGATCCAAGAAGGTCAAGAGCAAGGCTCCGGCTTTGCTGTATACCTTGAATACCTACAAGCAGCGCCGGGTCCGCCAGGCCAAGGGCGCGCCGCAGAAACGCGGCGTGTGCACGGTTGTCCGCACGACAACCCCCAAGAAACCGAACTCAGCATTGCGCAAGATCGCCCGCGTCCGCTTGACGAATGGGATCGAAGTGACAGCCTACATCCCCGGTGAAGGCCACCAGTTGCAGGAACACTCCGTCGTCCTGGTGCGCGGTGGTCGCGTGAAGGATCTGCCAGGCGTCCGCTATCACATCGTGCGCGGTTCGCTGGACACCACCGGCGTGGACAAGCGCCGCCAGGGTCGGTCCAAGTATGGCGCAAAGCGACCGAAGGAACAAGCAGGTTAGCAGGAGAGGATTGAATGCGTAGAGCGAAGCCCGAAAAGCGTGAAATCGTCCCCGATATCCGCTATAACAATCTCATCGTCCAGACGATGATCCATCACATGTTGACGCGCGGCAAGAAGAGCACGGCAATGCGTGTGATGTACGATGCCATGGATATCATCCGTGAACGCACCGGAGGTAAGGACCCGGTCGAGACTTTCGATACCGCGATGAAAAACGTCTCACCGGTGATGGAAGTCCGCCCGCGGCGCGTAGGCGGTGCAACCTACCAGGTCCCGATGGAAGTCCCACCGCAGCGCCGAACGACCCTTGCCATCCGATGGATCCTGGCCTCGGCAACCGCCCGCTCCGGCAAATCATACGCCGAGAAACTGGCAGATGAGTTGCTGGATGCCGCCAAGAGCGAAGGCGCCGCCATCCGCAAGCGCGAAGAGACCCACAAAATGGCAGAGGCGAACCGAGCCTTCTCCCATTACCGCATGTAATGCGGTTTTTGAACTTTAAAAACAGGTAGAGTTTTCAATGGCACGCGTTCATCCGCTCGAAAAATATCGTAATATCGGCATCATCGCGCATATCGATGCCGGTAAAACGACCACAACCGAGCGCATCCTGTTTTATACCGGAAAAACCCACCGGATCGGTTCGGTGGATGACGGGACAACCGTCACCGACTGGATGGAACAGGAACGGGAACGCGGGATCACCATTGTTTCCGCAGCTGTTACTGCCGAGTGGAAGGGTTACCAGGTCAACGTCATCGACACACCCGGGCACATCGATTTCACTGCTGAAGTCCAACGCTCCCTGCGCGTGTTGGACGGCGGGGTGGTCGTTTTCGATGCTGTCCAGGGCGTCGAGCCGCAGAGCGAAACTGTCTGGCGTCAGGCCGACCGATATGGCGTACCGCGCATCTGTTTTGCCAATAAAATGGATCGTGTCGGCGCATCATATGAGCGCACCATCGAGTCCATACAGCAACGCCTGGGCGCTAATCCGATCGCGATGCAGATGCCGATCGGCATGGAGGGCTCTTTTCGCGGGGTTGTTGACCTGCTGACCTTCAAGGCGATCTATTGGGAGGATGACCTCGGTCGTGAACCCAGGACCGAGGATGTCCCACCCGATCTCAAAACTCAGGCTGAAGAACTGCGGCATGTGATGGTTGAAAAGATTGCCGAGACCGATGATGAGTTGACGCTCAAATATCTCGAAGGCGGTGAATTCAGCCAGGATGAACTGAAGGATGCCCTGCGCCGGGCGGTGATTGCCGGCAAAGCTTACCCGATCTTCTGCGGCAGTTCGCTGCGCAATAAGGGTGTCCAGCCTGTACTGGATGCCGTCATCGACTACCTTCCCTCGCCAGCGGATGTTCCGCCGGTGCGCGGGACGGATCCGGTCAAAGAAGAAGTAATCGAACTCCCTGCCCGGGACGATGCGCCTTTGAGCGCCCTGGTCTTTAAAATCGTTACCGACCCATATGTTGGCCGCCTGGCATATTTCCGGGTCTACTCCGGGATGCTCAGCCAGGGGCAGATGGTGATGAATTCTACCAAGGGCAAGCGTGAGCGCATCGGCCGCTTGATCCGGATGTACGCGGACCGGCGGGAAGATATCGAAGATGTACGCGCCGGCGATATCGGAGCAGTACTAGGTTTCAAGGATACTTTCACCGGCGACACTCTCTGCGATAACAAGCAGGTGGTTCTGGAAAGCATCAGTTTCCCGGAGCCGGTCATCTCGGTGGCAATCGAACCGAAGACTTCCGCCGACCAGGACAAGATGGGGATCGCCCTGCGAAAGTTATCCGAAGAAGACCCCACCTTCCGCGTACGGACCGATGAGAATACCGGCCAGACCATCATCGCCGGGATGGGAGAACTCCACCTCGATGTACTGGTCGACCGGATGATGCGCGAGTTCCGGGTGCAAGCCAATGTGGGCAAACCGCGCGTTGCGTACCGTGAGTCCATCACCCAGGTGGTGGAGAAGGTGAATTACAAGTACGCGAAACAGACTGGCGGCCGCGGCCAGTATGGACATGTGGTCATCGCCTTGAAGCCGGGCGAGCGCGGCAGCGGGGTCGTCTTCGAAGACAAGATTGTCGGAGGCGCCATCCCACGCGAATACATCCCGGCGGTCGAGAAGGGCATCCGCGAATCGGCCGAAAGCGGAGTGCTGGCCGGATATCCGGTCACAGACCTGACGATCACATTGTTCGATGGCTCATTCCATGAAGTCGATTCGAACGAGATGGCGTTCAAGATGGCAGCCACCTTCGCCTTCCGCGAAGGCGTGCAGAAAGGCAAACCCGTGCTCCTGGAGCCGGTCATGAAGGTCGAAGTTATCGTCCCGGAAGAATTCCTTGGCGACACGATCGGCAATTTGAACAGCCGGCGGTCGATCATCCAGGGGATGGAGATGCGGCCTGGTAATGCCCAGGCAGTCCGCGCAATGACCCCGCTGGGTGAAATGTTTGGTTATGCAACAGAGTTACGTTCTGGAACCCAGGGGCGAGGCGTATTTTCCATGGAATTTGACCATTATGCGCCCGTGTCCGACTCGGTGGCGCAGGAAATCTTGAAAATCTAGTTTTTCATTGCAAACGGAAGGAGAGAAATCATGGCGAAGCAGAAGTTTGACCGGTCGAAGCCGCACCTGAACGTAGGGACGATGGGACACATCGACCATGGGAAGACGACGTTGACGGCGGCGATCACGAAGGTATCGCAGTTTTTCGGGAAGGCGGAATTCCGGGCGTACGATTCGATCGACAATGCGCCGGAGGAGAAAGCGCGCGGGATCACGATCAACATCGCGCACGTGGAATACCAGACGGACAAGCGGCACTATGCGCACGTGGACATGCCTGGGCACCGGGACTACATCAAGAACATGATCACGGGTGCGGCGCAGGTGGACGGCGCCATCCTGGTGGTGGCGGCTCCCGACGGGCCGATGCCGCAGACGCGCGAGCACGTATTGCTGGCGCGGCAGGTGGAGGTGCCGAGCATCGTGATCTTCCTGAACAAGGTGGACATGATGGACGACCCGGAGTTGCTGGAGTTGGTGGAGTTGGAGTTGCGAGAGTTGCTGAACTCGTACGGGTTCCCTGGGGACACGACGCCGATCGTGCGCGGCAGCGCCAAGAATGCGCTGGACAGCGTCTCGACGGATCCGAATGCGCCGGAATACGCCTGCATCAAGGAACTGCTGCGGGTGGTGGACGAGTACATTCCGGAGCCGAAGCGTGAGATCGAGAAGCCGTTCATGATGTCGGTCGAGGATGTGTTCTCGATCAAGGGGCGCGGGACGGTGGTGACGGGTCGTATCGAGCGTGGGGTCATCAAGGTGGGGGATCCGGTGGAGATCGTTGGACTGCGCGAGAAGAGTCTGGCGTCGGTCTGCACGGGAGTTGAGATGTTCCACAAGATGCTGGATGAGGGGATGGCCGGGGACAATGTTGGTTTGTTGCTGCGCGGCATCGAGCGGACGGACGTGGAGCGCGGGCAGGTGATAGCGAAGCCCGGGAGCATCACGCCGCACAAGAAGTTCCTGGCGGAGGTGTACGTGTTGAAGAAGGAGGAGGGTGGGCGGCACAAGGCGTTCTTCAACGGATACCGGCCGCAGTTCTACATCCGGACGATGGACGTGACCGGGGACATCTCGCTGCCGGAGGGCGTGGAGATGGTGATGCCGGGAGACAATGTGAACCTGACGGTGGAACTGATCGTGCCGGTGGCGCTGGAGCAGGGTTCCAAATTCGCCATCCGTGAAGGCGGCTTGACCGTCGGCGCGGGCGTCGTCACCAAGATCATCGAGTAGCAGGTACTGGCATGACCAAGCAGAAGATCCGCATCCGCCTCAAGGCATACGATCATCGTGTGCTCGACCAATCGGCTAAGCGCATTGTCGAAACGGCTGAACGCAGTGGCGCACGGGTAGTTGGTCCTGTACCCTTGCCAACCAAGTTGGAACGGTTTACAATACGCCGCTCGACTTTCATCGACAAAGACTCGCACGAGCACTTTGAGATCCGTACCCACAATCGCTTGATCGATGTCCTGGACCCTGACTCCAAGACCATCGATATGCTGATGCGCCTGAATTTACCGGCGGGTGTGGATATCGAAATCAAAATCTAGCAGTTGTCCAGTAACGAGTGTCAAGTTGCACGCTGGAACGCGACACTCGATATTGAGTGATGGCAGCACAAGAACGGTCCTTGCCCGCAGGCAAAAAAACAACCATGCCGCGGCAGCCCGGTTGACTGTGCTGTGACCGAGATGATGCAGCCGAAGCCCCGGTTGACAGTCTCGAACACATCTTTTTGAAGGAGAAAACCGAGTATGTTGAAAGGGCTGATTGGAAAGAAGATCGGCATGACCCAGATCTTCGATGAGACCGGCGTCGCGCATCCAGTGACGCTCATCGAAGCTGGGCCATGTTACGTTACGCAGGTACGCCTTCCGGCAAGTGAAGGCTACGCAGCGGTCCAGCTTGGTTTTGGGGAAGCCAAGCCCAAACGCCTGACCGGTGGAGAACTGGGACACCTGAAAAAGAACGACCTGCCCCCGGTCCGTTTCCTGCGCGAATTCCAACTGAAATCCTCCGAATACAAGGTCGGCGACAAGATCACGGTTGAGGCGTTTGCAGTCGGCGAGCGGGTGG
>VGNF01000193.1 GCA_016866195.1 Chloroflexota bacterium
AAAAATCCGGCGAGCGGGTCCTGCATTTCACGTTTTTGCTTGCATTTCATACAATACGCTTCCATCCAACCTCCAACGATTTCCCGATGCGATTATTCCTATTTTCCTTTCGATCGACTCAAGACGGGAAGCCGCATTCTAAGCAATTTCTTGAATTCTATCAACTGGAATATTAGAGGAATTTCTCCTGCCGGTGTTTTTTCAAGTGCTCGACAACCTCTTTTACTTTTTGGGTCTGGTCTGCTTTGCAAACCAGAAGGATGTCGCCGGCATCCACGATCACCATGTTGTCCACACCGATTGTGACCACTAACCTGTCGGCGTTCTCTCCGTAGACAAGTGTGTTGTGAGTTTCATGCGCAAGGTGCAGGCTCATGTTTGGGGATATGTTTCCATCCATATCCGGCAGGAGCACCTCGAAGAATGACGACCACATTCCAACGTCACTCCACCCCAAACCCCCAGCAGGCAGCACCGCCACTCGGCCGGCTTTTTCCATGATGCCATAATCCACTGTCTCAACCTTAAGCGAGTTCCAACTCTGCTCCTGGATGTGCAAGGTTCCTGCGGTGCTCAAGTCCGTTCCGATGCCTAGGAGCACCTTTTCCAACTGCGGCATTTGGGTGTGAATCTCATGAAGAATGGCATCCGCCCGCCAGATGAACATGCCACTATTCCATGAATGATCACCCGATCGAAGAAACTGTTGAGCGGTCAGCTCGTCAGGTTTTTCTTTAAATCGCAATACCGAATACGCCGGATATTTGTATCCCGCTTCCAGCGCCTTGCCCTGCTGGATGTACCCATATGCCGTAGATGGATGTGAGGGTGTAATCCCAAGTGTTACAAGGTACCCATCCCGGGCAACTTCGAAAGCCGACCTCAACAGGTAGTGGAACAAGTCCACATTGCGGATGAAATGGTCGGATGGCAGAATCGCCATTGAAGCCTCAGCATCTCGTCTTTGAATGATAAGGGCTGCAAGGCCGACAACCGATGCGGTTCCACGCGGCGTCGGTTCAATCAAATAATTCTCGGTCGGAATCTCGGGAGCCTGTTGTTTCATTTCCTCCGCTTGATCCCTGACGGTTACCACCAAAATATTCCCGGGTTCGAAATAACCGATCAATCGTTTTACGGTGCTTCGAAATAAGGTCTCCTCCCCCAACAATTGAAGCAATTGCTTGGGTCGCCCCTTCCGTGAAACAGGCCAGAGTCGGGTTCCGCCTCCACCAGCCATGATCACTGCATATTCGGGTTCAGCCATTAATGGTCACCTGCATGATATTCCGCCTGTTCCTCGCGAATCACAACATAGCTCATTCCGCCGGTTTGCCTGGCCATTCCTTTCAATTCCATCAGCGCCAGAGTGGCCGATACTTTCTCGATCGGCAATTCGAGTCGGTTCCGAATCTCATCGATATGCAGGGGTTCACTTCCCAGGATTTCAAGAAGCCGCGCTTCTGTTTCATCAACGGGCAACGACCGTCTGGCCGAAGTGCGTTCACCTATGCGTTTAAGATCAAGCGCCTGCAGGAGGTCGTTGCCGCTCAATAGAGGAAGCGCGCCGTTCTGGATCAATTTGTTGGTACCTCTCGACTGCGGCGCAAGGATGCTGCCGGGAACAGCAAAAACTTCTCGCCCTTGTTCGGCGGCAAATTCCGCGGTGATAAGTGCCCCGCTCGTCTCTCCCGCTTCGATGACCACAACCGCCAATGATAAACCTGAAATGATGCGATTTCGCGGAGGAAAATTGGAAGCATCCGGAGGGGTTCCAGGCGCATAATCGCTGAGAATGGCGCCCCGCTCCATGATTTGCCCAGCCAACCCTCGGTGTTCTGGTGGATATATCTTATCCACACCACATCCCAAAACAGCAATGGTTCGGCCTCCTGCCTTCAACGCGGATTGATGGGCGATGGCGTCCACCCCACGCGCCAATCCGCTGATAACCGTGACACCATTGCCAGCCAGAAAAGCTGCGATTTCCTCTGTGATTTGCCTTCCATACGGTGAGACTCGTCGGGTTCCGACAATGGAAATCGCGAATAGATCCTCTTCCAGGAACGAGCCTCGAATGTATAGCACCGGAGGAGGCTGTTCGATTTCCTTCAAGCGCGAGGGGTATTCCGAGTCCTGCCAGGTGAGGATCTTGATTCCTTGATTTTCGATGTTCTCCCAAATATGATCGAGATCGACCCCCTTCCGCGCCTGTTCAATGCGTTCGATCAGCCTTGGACCCAGTCCAGCCCCTCCCAATTCAGCAGGATCGGCATTCCAGGCTGAGGCCATGCTTCCGAAATGCGCGATCAATCCCTGCATCCGCACGGCGCCGATGCCTTTGATCAAATTAAAGCCGACCCAATATTTCTTCTCTTCCATGGAAATGGATGGAGGATTGTATCATTGCCCGGATTTTAGCAGAGAAACCCTAATCGGAATCACGGTCAGGGATCAACCCTTCCAGGATACGTACACACATGACTCTGGAATTCATGTCCACCGAGCGGACGACCGATGGAATGGCAGGCAGAAGGATTTCAGCGCCGACTTCATCCTTTACAACATATACATCGTTTGCGCCGGTTTCCAGAATCTCGGTCAAAACGCCGAGTTCATTTCCCAATTCGTCCTCCACATGAAGCCCCATTAGTTCGAAGGTGTAGTGCATTCCATCCGGTAAAGGAGGTACATCATCGGCCCGGACATAAACCCATTGATTGCGAAATTGACCAATGGATTCTGGAGTTTCATACCCGTCAAATTTCACCAATTTCCCTGCCAAATGAGGGCGTATGGTCTCGAAGATTGCCTGTTCCCTGAACTCACCTATGAAAACCTTGCGCCCCGGGACAATCCTTTCCGGAAAATCAGTGTGCAAGCGCATCAGCATCTCACCGCGCACACCATGTGGACGTTGAAGTCGACCGATCACCAAATAAACAGGCTCGCCTCTCGGCGAGCCTGCCTGCTTGTCTCTGGATTTCACGGTTCGATTACATCCAGCGTGGCCTGCTTGCCCAACCGGTCGGCCGCCACCCTCAGCAAGGTTCGAATGGAATTTGCCACTTTGCCGCCCTTCCCGATCACGCGCCCCATGTCCTCTTTCGATACGATCAGCTCGATCCGAACACGATTTCCCCCTCCACTTTCACGAACTTGGACTTCCTGCTGATTTTCGACGAGAGATTTGGCAATATAGTCGATTAATTCTTTCATGTCTCGCTTTCCCGGAAGATGGAATAACCGAACCGCATCAATGGCTGCGGGTCTTGGCCGGTGCTGCCCGCTTGGATTCAGCTTGAACGGATTCTGCAAGAAGTTTTTCCACCGATTCACCCTTCTTGAACCGCTCAAATCGATCCAATAATCCGGCGGCTTTGAAGATCTGGGTCACCGATTCCGAGGGCTGGGCGCCATTCTTCATCCAATGGAAGATCCGGTCCTCTTTCAAATGAATGGTCGCCGGTTCAGTGCGTGGGTTATATACACCGAGGATTTCCAAAAATCGGCCATCGCGCGGCGACTCCTTATCGGCAGCCACAACGCGGTACGTGGGTTGGCCTCGCAAGCCAATACGACGTAATCGTATGCGAACCATCTTGTTTCTCGCTCCTTGTAGGTATTTGTGTCCCAGTCAGGCCAACGAAAGGCGGCGAGCTGGTACCACAGCCGCCTATTTTACCAGAGAAAATCCGACCACGCTCATCCCGGGGAAATTCCAATGGCTCAGCCAATCTCATGGTCCACCGAACCATTGCGGCAATCCCCTACCTCCCGATTTTTTCATCCTGGCCATCAATTTTTCTGCTTCGCGGAACTGCTTGATCAAACGGTTCACATCCTGAACCTCAACGCCGGACCCGGCGGCGATGCGCCTGCGTCGTGAGGCATTTAACAGGTCCGGATTGCGACGTTCCTGTATCGTCATGGATTGAATGATCGCTTCGGATTTCCGAAAGGATGTTTCGACTGTCCCCGGGTCGATTTGCCGCGCCGCCTGTCCCATTGGACCGGGCAGCATATCCATGATCTGCCCCAGTGGACCAAGCTTCTTCATTTGTTTCATTTGTTCAAGCCAGTCCTCAAGGGAGAACTGACCTTTGAACATTTTCTTCGCCTGCTGTTCGATGGATTGAGCATCGTAGACTGACTCAGCCTTTTCGATCAAACCGATCAGGTCCCCCATGCCCAAAATTCGGGAGGACAATCGCGCTGGGTCAAAGGATTCCAGGGCATCCAGCTTTTCACCGGTGCCGATGAATTTGATCGGAACGCCCGTCACGGATCTAATGGAAATGGCTGCTCCCCCGCGCGAATCGCCATCCATTTTGGTAAGTACCAAACCGGAAATCGATATACAATCGCGGAATCCCTGAGCGATGTTCAAAGCCTCCTGACCGATCATCGAATCAATCACAAGCAGGGTTTCCACGGGAGTTATTCTTCCTGCAAGGGATCTCAGCTCGTCCATCAACTCGGCATCCAATTGCGATCGTCCTGCCGTATCTACGAGCATGACACCAAAGCCGCCTTTTTCTGCTTTTTCATGAGCCGTGGTTACCAGGTCGGCGGCTGAAAGGGATGCGTCCGCTTCGACCGGTATGTCCATCCTTTGACCCAACTGTTGCAGCTGTTGAACCGCCGCAGGGCGGTAAGGATCTCCCGCCACGAGCATCACGCGTTCCCCTTTCGAGCGAAGAAGTCGCGCCAACTTTTCTGCGCTTGTGGTTTTTCCCGATCCCTGCAATCCCACCATCAGGATTACACGCGGTTTTGGACCTGTGAGGTTCAATGGCGCGGGTTCGCCCAATGCAGTAATTAATTCTTCATGGACGATTTTAATCACCTGCTGACCCGGATTCAACGCCCGTGATACCTCAGCTCCCAGTGCACGATCACGCACGCGGGAAAGAAAAGTCTTGACCAGGCTGAAGTGCACATCCGCTTCAATCAGCGCCAGGCGTACTTCACGCAGCGCTGCGTCCACATCTGCCTCCGTGAGTTTCCCGCGGCGACGGAGTCGATCGAAGACCTGGTTTAATCTGGCAGTTAGCGTTTCGAACATCCTTGAAATCCTGTAGGGCGAAGGGATTGTAGCGCGTGGTTCCGGAGGACGTCAAGCAGGTACGACGAATTTCTTTACAAGGCTGGGAAATCTCCTTATACTCAGTGAATTCCCCGAAACAAACAACCCATGCAAGGAGGATTTATGGCCACAACCTACTCAATGGTGAACGACAAAAAGGAAATCTTCGGTTGGGCAATGTACGATTGGGCGAATTCCGCGTTCAGTACAACCGTTGGCACGGTATTTCTCGGTCCTTATGTAGCGAGTCTCGCAAGGGCTGCCGCAGAGGCTGCGAATGCGGCCACCGTTTCATTTCTGGGCGTTCCGGTTGCGCCGGATTCGTTCCTACCTTACTGCATTTCCTTTTCCGTCGGAATGCAGGTGCTCTTTCTGCCTATTCTGGGCGGGATCGCAGACTACTCGCATCTGCGGAAACAAATGCTGCAGACCTTCGCCACCCTGGGCGCGGCTGCGACCATCCTGCTTTTTCTCGTGACCGGAAGCCTGTGGTGGCTCGGAGGGCTGCTTTTCGTCATCGCCAACCTCTCCTTCGGCGCTGCGATTGTATTCTACAATGCATACCTTCCTGACATTGCCACTGAAAACGAACGCGACCGTGTTTCCTCCTTCGGTTGGGCTATGGGGTACATGGGTGGAGGAATCTTGCTCGCGCTCAACCTCGCGTTCTTTACTTTACGGGAACAATTGGGAGTCCCAACCGACCTGGCTGTGAGAATCAATCTTGCCTCCGCAGGATTGTGGTGGCTTGGTTTTTCATTCTTCACCTGGGCGCGCTTGCAACCCCGCCATGCTGCAAGAACCCTGCCCTCAGGCGAGACCTATACGAGCATTGGCTTCAAACAACTGCGCAAGACCATCAGCGAAGTCCGGCATTTCCCCGAGACCTTGAAATTCCTTCTCGCCTATTTCCTCTATAATGACGGCATTCAAACGGTGATCGCCATATCCGCGACCTTTGCCGCCGCACCTGTTCTTCAAGGCGGTCTCGAGCTTGATCAAACCACCTTGACTTCTGTCATTTTGATGATTCAATTCATGGCATTTTTTGGCGCTCTGCTGTGGGGCAGACTTTCCACCAGGATCGGCCCAAAGGCAGCCATCCTTGTCAGTCTGGTCATCTGGACGGTTGTTGTCATTTACGCGTTCGGCGGATTGAAAGGGGAGAGCAGGGTTATCCAATTCTTCATCCTCGGCGGATTCATTGCGCTGGTAATGGGCGGCTCCCAGGCAATCAGCCGAAGCCTGTTCGCCCAGATGATTCCCAAAGGAAAGGAAGCGGAATTTTTCGCCTTCTACGAAATCAGTGAGCGCGGCACCTCCTGGATCGGTCCGCTAGTGTTTGGCCTTGCCAACCAGATCTTCAACAATCTGCGTATCGGTATCCTTTCGCTGATCTTCTTCTTCATTGCCGGATTGATCCTTCTACCCCTGGTGAATGTTAGCAAGGCAATCGCGGACGCAAAGAACTACCGAGCCGAAACTCCCTGATCATCGGGGATTGGTGAAATTTGTCAGGTTGAAAGAAATCGGGCTGCCCACTTTCCTTGGGCAGCCCGGTAATTCATTTAAGGTATTGATCGAACGAGGACCGCAAATCGTCCTCTGAGATATAACCCACGAATTTCCTCAATACATTTCCGTTTCCATCCAATACGTAAAACTCCGGCTGATAGTAAAAACCCAGGGTTCGCTGGAATTCGGTGGTCCGGGGATCATCTGCGTCCAGGTAGATGAATTTGACCCGTCCATAATATTCCGCTTCGAGCCCATGCACCATGGGCGCCATTGCGCGGCAGGTGCTTCAGGTGAAGCGAAAGAATTCCACCAGCTGCAACTGGCCGGACGCCAAGGCAACTGTGGCAGGATCCGTTGCTTCGAGGTTTGGTCCCCTCGAGGTGGGTTGAATTAGGGATCCAGCGGTCGGAGTAGGGGGTGGAATTGTTGGAACCACGCCCTCACTAGGGATTGCCTGTATTTCAGGTGCGGGAGGCATATTCGTTTT
>VGNF01000194.1 GCA_016866195.1 Chloroflexota bacterium
CGTCGGGAGGCATGGGTCGAATCTCTTGGCTGTATTTTATCGCCATTTCCCATACAAAGGGACAGCCCGCCTTTCGGCAGGCGTCGGCTCGGAGATGCTATCTCCGAGGGGGTGTCGCTATTTTACCCCAGGACTATCGCCATTCCATGGGGCGATGAATTACAAAGCCATCTGGTTTTATCACCTCATCTGGGAACACGCTCTTCGAGAGTTTGTCCCGCCCGATGAAATAAAAACCATGCGCGGTTCGTTGTAACGCGACCGATGAACGAGCGGGAGGGAAAGCAACAACCACCTTTTTGTTTTTGAATAATCTTTTCATTGCCTTGACTGGCCCGACCAAATCGCTATCGGCTGATATGAGCAACGCGGTATCGAATTTGTCTTGAAAGGCATCGGTCATTAATTCGACCGCAATATTCACATCCGTCATTTTCTCGTGATGGGTTTCGTAGGTGTGCCCACAGTTTCGGCAGGTTACTGGCGTGGCGAGAAAATGCCCATAGAAAATCTCAAGTTTTGACAGGGTTTGTAAGGCCTCAAGAAAAACAGATTGTCTCTTGTGACGCCCTTCTGGGAAATTCACAATTGTCGTGAAGTACTTTGTGCCAACCAATTTTTGACCCGGCTTGACAAGATGCTCTGCCAGCAATTGGATGTTGAGCCAATAAAACCATTTCCACTGCTTGTGCCGCAAGCCGTAATAAAGGTTATAGCCGTCAATGTAAGCGAGGACACGTTCCATGGGGGTATTCCCTTCCTGTTAAGAGACGACCCACCTTTCGGTGGGCGTCGGCCTGGAGATGCTATCTCCAGGGGGGTTGATTGGATTCTACACGGTTAAGGCTCATTGTCAATACTTTTGTGAGAGTGACGATTTCATCAAGGTTTCATCTCGTACGCGTCGCGCAACGCGAACACCTCGTTCTGCCAGACGCGTTCGAAGCGCGCCATGTCTGTCACGGGCTTGCGGATCATTTTGAGACAGATGTCCATTTGCTGGGAGGTGGCGCTGGGTTTGCTGTAAAGTTGAAGCGCATACTTCGAGAAGTCGCGCACCATGAAGTCGGCGATCTGGTCAACGGTGTCGTCGTCAATTTGATAGAGACGCGCGTTCTCGAGGATGAGTTGACCGTAGACGACCAGCGTGAACAGTTCGCCCAAGGCGAGGAGGAAGTCCGTGTCCTTTTGCTGGACCTCGGACGGGGTCGCGGTTGCGAGGAAAATTTTCAGCGCTTCGATCTGCTCGCGGAAGAGACGAATGTTGGGCAGGTCGTAGAGTCCGTAGGCCAGGTTGTAATCGTGGAATTGGATCTTGCCGAGTCCCTTGGCGGCTCCTTGATGGAAGAGGAAGTCGTCGTTTGCGATATCGCTGCGCGTCAGTACGGGCGGATACTCGCCAGGCATGAAGAAGTAATTCGCCATGAACTTGACGATCAGCGCGATGTTGACGTGCACCGTCCCTTCGAGTTTGGGCAGGGCGCGGATGTCACGTGCGGCCATCTCGAAGTACATGTCCTTCTCGAAGCCCTTGGCGGCGATCACGTCCCACAGCAGGTTGATGACTTCCTCGCCCTGGGTGGTCACCTTCATCTTGACGGTCGGATTGTAGAGCAGGTAGCGGCGGTCAGCGGGCGAGGCGGCGCGCATGTAATCCGCGGCGCGCAGGGCGAAGAGTTTCATCGCTACCAGGCGCGCCCAGGCGTCGGTGAACATGCCGCGCACGTGGGGGAAGTCGGTGACGGCGAGCCCGTACAGGCGTCGGTGTGACGCGTGATGGATGGCTTCGTAGAACGCGTGGGCGCTGATCCCAATCGAAGCCCAACCCAGGTTGTACTTCCAGATGTTGACCGTGTTCAGCGCCGCGTTCCAGGCGTCTTGGCCGCGGTGGAGGATGTCCGCTTCGGTGATAGGGTAGTCGGTCAATGCGAAGTTGGCGACGTAGGATTGGCCCTCGGTGACGTTCTTGATCAGGTTGTAGTTGCGGTGGCGGTAATCGGCCGCGAAGAAAACGTACTCGCCCGTGTCGGCGAACTTGCCGAAGGTGGAGACCATCGGCGCGACGTTGCCGTTGCCGATGTAATATTTTTCGCCGTTGGCGAGGAAAGCGCCGTCGGGCTGGCGGGTGAGGGTCATGTCAGTGGAGTAGATGTCCGCGCCGTGCTGGCGTTCGGAGAGACCGAAGGCGAAGACTTCGCCATCGCTGAGGAGTTGCGCGGCCTTGCGTTTGAGCGCCTCGTTCGTGGACATCCAGATGGGTCCCAGCCCGAGGATGGATACCTGCCACGTGTACCAATACGCCAGCCCGTAGAATCCGAGAATCTCGTTGAACTCGCAGTTGCGCCAGGTGTCCCAGCGGGAGTCCGCGCCGCCCACTGCGTGAGGTGTGGGCGTGAGGAGCGTGGCGAAGAGTTTTTCTTTTTTCTGGAATTCGAGGAAGTCCGCGTACCAGACGCGATGATGGTCGTCATCTTTGATTTTCTGCTTGCCCTTTTCTTCAAAGAAGGCGATGGGGTTGAGCATGATCTGGCGGGAGGTTTCGTCGGGGTAGAAGCGGGAATGAGAATTGGGGTTGAAGAGGATCATGGGATGCTCCATCAAAAAAGGAAAAGAAAGAAGGTGTTTTCGGGTTGCGTCAAGTTGGCTGTTCTACCGACGCATTCGGTTCATTCATTTTTTTGTCATCGGAGCGCGCAGGCCGGTACTCAATTCCAATCAGGATGACTCAATGGCTTTCAATATCTCATCTGCGCGGAACAGGCGGTTGCGAGTTTTGCCTGTCATTTCTCGCAAAAGTCCTTCTTCTTGCAGTTTGGAAATATAACGCTGAGCAATCTTGTAGTCGGTCAAGCCAAGATCAGCTTGCACTTGTTTGATCGTCACGATGGGACGCCCAAGCAAGTAATCAACCAATTTGTTCAAACGGATACTATCGCGTTTGTCCAGATGCAGCCGATAATATTTTTCGCGTATGCCTTGCAAGTCCTGTACACACCGTGTTGTGATGTGAGACTGTTCGCGAACGCCTGTCAGAAAAAACGATAGCCACTCCTCCCACTTTCCGCGTTGACTTACTGCCAGCAAAAGATTGTAATACTCACTACGATTTTTCTCAAAGTAGCCACTCAAGTAAAGTAGAGGCTGGGGCAATAATTTCCATTGGCAGAAGAGCAATAAAATGAGCAATCGTCCAACGCGCCCGTTTCCGTCAAGGAAGGGATGGATGGCCTCGAATTGATAATGGATCAATCCTGCGCGCACAAGAGGCGGCAGGTCGGAGGCGGCATGGATGAAACCTTCCAATTGGCCCAGCGCTTCCATCAATTCATCAACCGGCGGCGGGACATATGTTGCCGTTTCGAGCGTGCTCCCTACCGCGCCGATCCAATTTTGTGATTGACGAAACTCCCCCGCTTTCCAAACATCGCCACGTACCCCTTCCATCAGGTGTTGGTGCAATTCCCGAATCAATCGCAGGCTGACAGGCAATGATGCCAACCGCGCTATTCCATAGTTAAGGGCAGTTACATAGTTATGCACTTCGCGCACATCCGAATTTGGATCGAGGAAAGATAGTTGTTCTGCCTCGTATTGATAGACATCGTCCAGCGAGGCGCGTGTCCCTTCGATACGCGATGACATGACCGCCTCTTGACGGACAAACGCCCGCACCATCACGTGCGGTTCAGAAAAATTCTGGCCAACCCAGGAAAGTTCCCCAAGAGCGCGTTCCGCTTCGCCGACAAGCGAAACCAGGTTGGCAGACCAGTTTATTTCAGGCGGCAAGGGGGCAGGCAAAAACGCCCAGTATCCCTTTTGGGTTCGGATTGCTTTACCAGTGGAAGAAGAGGAAAATTCTTGCGGATTCATAGCATGTTATTGACATTATAAAGCAAAAGTGTCAATAAGAATGGTTCTTATTGACACTTTCTGCCTTACATCATTTTCCAGATTCGAGGTTGTTCGGGATAACTTTCAACGTTCAACCTGCAACTACTTCACAGGCTTGAAATGCTGAATATCCAAAATCGAGCCAGTCCGTTTCGTCTTCGGTTTCAACACTGCCTCCATCTTCATCCCAATTTCCAGCGTGTCGGGATCGGCTTCGAGTTTGTGGACAATGCCTCCATCGCCAAAACTCACGAATCCCACGAGTTCAGGTTCATACAGCGGACGACCGTCGTAGTCCACGAAGACGAGGGTGAAGGTGTGCAGTTCGCCGACGAGACCAACATCCGTCCACTCGGTCAGTTCGGAGAGACCCCGTTCGCAGAAAGCGCGGGCGGGGACGTAGGTGATGCCGCAGGTGGGGCATTCCGCGCCCATGATCTTGCCTTCGTCTTTCAGCGCGCGGAAGAATTTTTCGCCAGCGATGCCGTAGGTGTAGCGGCTGGTGACGGGTAGGTTGCCGCGCCACGCGGCGGGGGCTTGGGGGTCGCGTTCGAGTAGGGTCATGGTGTAATCCTTTATTAACCGCGGAGAGCGCAAAGAGCGCAGAGATTCTTTTTGTTCTTCTCTGCGTTCTCCGCGTGCTCTGCGGTTAAATCGGTTTAAAGTAAAGAATGTCCGTAATCGCGCCCTCGCGCTCGGACTCGGGCTTCCACACAGCCTGGACGCGCATGCCGATGTGAACCTTCTTCGGATCCACCTCGCCGAGTTTGTGCATGATGCCGCCCATGATGACGGACGATTCGCTCAACTCGGACG
Organism: Chloroflexota bacterium; assembly: GCA_016866195.1. Taxonomy (GTDB): domain Bacteria; phylum Chloroflexota; class Anaerolineae; order Anaerolineales; family Villigracilaceae; genus VGNF01. Next base: position 4,708 of record VGNF01000194.1, read on the forward strand.
CGCCGTCCAGCATGATGACGGCGGGAATCTCAGGCTCGGTGATGCGCTGCACGTCCCAGGTCACGTAGCAGAGCGAGAAGGTGTTGACCGTGCCAGTGTCCTGCACGGGGACGTATTCGCTCATCGGCTTGAAGCACCACTCGCAGACGGTGCGCGGCGGGACGACGATCTTGCGGCAGTGGTCGCAACGCGCGCCGAGGATTTGTCCGCGCTTGAGCGACGCGAGATACGCGCCGATGCCGACGCCCGTGTCCCAGGCGTAGTCGGCTTTCAACTCATCGTGGACGAACAGCGCCTTCCCATCCGCGAAGTCTTTCTCGCTGAGGGATGTGCCAGGAAAGTTTTTAATTCGTGAGGTCATGTTCGCTCCTTGGTTTAACCGCGGAGATTGCTGAGAGCGCGGAGATTTAATTTCTTTTCTCTGCGTTCTCCGCGTACTCTGCGGTTAAATCATCATCGTCCCATCACCACCACGGTGCCGACCTGCATGAGGTCGCCCCAGGCTTGCGCGACGCCGCGCTTGGGTTGGCCTGGCACCTGGCGTTCGCCCGCCTCGCCGCGCAACTGCCAGAACAGTTCGGCGATCTTCATCAATCCCGCCGCGGCGATGGGGTTGCCGACTCCGAGCAGTCCGCCCGAGGGGCAGACGGGCATGTTGCCGTCGCGCGCCGCCGTCCCGTTGATGTAGAGTTCGACCGCCTTGCCGCGATCCGCGAGTTGCAGACCTTCGAGATGATGCAGGGCTTTGTAATCGAACGGATCGTACGGTTCCGCGATGTGGATTTCCTTGCGCGGCTCCTTGATGCCCGCCATGTCGTAGGCCATCTTCGCGGCGTATTCCACGTAGCGCGGATAGACGAGGTCGCGGTTCGTCCAGTAGGCGGAGTCAAGATACCAGCCCACGCCCTCGATCCAGACGGGTTTGCTGGTGAGGCGTTTGGCGACATGTTCGGCGGCGAGGATGATCGCGACCGCGCCATCCGACACGGGCGAGACGTCGAAGCGTTGGACAGGCCACGCGAGAGTCTCGGAGTTGAGAACGTCCTCGACGGTGATGTTCGGTTCGCCGAGCAGCGCGCAGGGATGTCCCGCCGCGTTGCGTTTGTGCTGTACCGAGACGCGGGCGATGTCTTCCTTTTTGATTCCGTACGTGGTCATGTAGCGGTTCATTTCGAGCGCGAAGATCCACAGCAGGTTGGGCTTCAACGCGCGCTCGGTGGTGTGATCGAAAATGGTGACGAAGGCGGCCTGCGCGTGAGGGTAGAACGAAGACATCTTTTCCTCGGCCACGATCATCACCACGTCGAACATGCCCGAGGCGACGTGATACCAGCCCTGGATGGGATTGAAGACACCCGTCCCGCCGCCGACGTACGAACGCATGTAGGGCTTGCCCCAGCCTGCCGCGCCGTCGCTGGCGTATTCGCCGTTCATGTGGACGCCGTCGAAGGCGTCGGGCGCGGTGCCGAAGCAAGTGGCTTCGATGTCGTCCATCGTGAGTTCGCACGAGTCGAGCGCCATCTTGGCGGCATGCCACGAAAGTTCTTTCGGCGTTTCGAGCGCGCGGCGGACGAACTTGGTCATCCCCGCGCCGATGACTGCAACTTTACGCATAGTGTCTCCTTTGGGATTAACCGCAGAGACCGCTGAGATCGCGGATTTTTAATTTCTCTCTGCGCCCTCCGCGCGCTCTGCGGTTAAATGGTTTTGGTCTCAGGAAATTCATTGACGACGCGGACAAGCCCATGTTTTAAAATCTTTACGTTGAAGTTGATGAGCAATCCGACGTGCAATCCCGTCAGTTTGAGGTAGGAGAGGATTTGAGCCTTGTGGACAGCATTGAGCGCGTCAACTGTTTTCAGTTCAACGATAACCAGATCATCCACGAGCAAATCCAGACGATAGCCGCAATCGAGTTGGACGACTTTGTAGGTCAGGGGCAAAGGAACCTGCCTCGCCACTTTCCTTTTACGTTCCGCCAATTCGAATGCCGTACAAGCCTCATACGCCGATTCGAGCAGACCTGGTCCGAGCGCGCGATGAACTTCAATCGCCGCGCCGATGATGTCGTCGGTGATCTTGTTCAGGTGGTCAGCGCTTACATTCATTGTCGGCTCTCTTTATATTTACCGCAGAGACCGCTGAGATCGCGGGGATTTAAAAAATTCTCTGCGCTCTTCGCGCACTCTGCGGTTAATTCCTGCGGTCAATTCATCAACACCGCCACCGCGCCGCTGGTGGTGGGGACGCCGCGCCAGGATTGGACGAGGCCGACGTGGACATCCTCCAACTGACGCGCGCCCGCTTCGCCGCGCAACTGGAGGGCGGCTTCGAGCGTCCGATGCAGACCCGTGGCGTCGAGCAGGTGACCGGGG
>VGNF01000195.1 GCA_016866195.1 Chloroflexota bacterium
TTTTTGCGCAATTCAATGCGGCGTGTGTCTGCCGCGTACCGCACATCATTGACGAATCCCTGACCTCGTTCGCGAAGTTGAGCCCGCAGTCTCTCGCCGGATTCCGGCGCCAGCAACAAAGCTATGACCGATCCAACCAATCCTCCTACAAGAATACCCATGAAAAATCCGAACATCCTACGCATGTGCAAGTCTCCATGTTTGCTTGCCCGGGCATCGGATCATGAGCTGCGGTGCACGGGCAGGATTTATCTGATAAAAATATTATACCCAGAATGAGCGTTTTATGTAATAATGGGGGTGCCGCGCGTATCCTCGTGAACGCGACGGCGTAGGCCAGGCATATCGAACCGGCGCGAACCTCTGGGGGTGGTGCGCACAAACCGGACTCTACCTTGATTGGAGGGTACCATGTCAACTGTTTCCTCTGTAACCTCATCAACTTCACACCGCAAGAAGGTGACCACGCTGACGTTCCGGCAGAAAAAGGAACGCGGCGAACCGATCAGCATGTTGACCGCCTATGATTATCCCACCGCACTGGCCATGGATCGGGCAGGGATCGATGCCATACTGGTGGGGGATTCGCTTGCCATGGTGGTTCTTGGATACGAAAACACCCTCCCGGTCACCATGGATGAAATGCTACACCACGCTCGCGCAGTAGCGCGCGGCGCCAAAGCGTCATTGCTGATCGGGGACATGCCGTTCATGTCCTATCAGATTTCGGCGGAGGAGGCGCTGCGTAACGCCGGCCGGTTCCTTCAACAAGGTGGTATGGATGCGGTCAAGCTGGAGGGGGGGCGCGAACGCGCGGATACGATCCGCGCCATCACCGCAGCAGGGATACCTGTGATGGGTCATCTGGGACTCACACCCCAATCTGTTCATCAACTGGGTGGATTTCGTCCACAGGGAAGGACCGCCTCTGCCGCCAGAAGGTTGTATGAGGATGCCAGGATCCTGGTAGAGGCGGGTTGCTTCAGCATCGTCCTGGAATCGGTCCCCGCGCGGCTGGCAGAAACCATCTCCAAAGAGATCTCGATTCCGACCATCGGAATCGGCGCCGGAGCCGGCTGTGACGGACAAGTGCTGGTCACCCACGACCTGCTTGGTTTGTTCGAGCGTTTTACTCCAAAGTTCGTCAAGAAATATGCAGATTTGCATCCGATCCTGATGCGGGCCTTCACCGATTTCATTGATGAGGTGGAAACGAAGCGATTTCCAACTCCAGAGCATGTGGTGGAAATGACGGATGAAGAATGGGAATCCTTTCAGAAAGAGGTTGGGAAATGAAGGATGAAATCCTGATTGTAGGTACGGGGGCGCTCGCCACCCTGTTCGCGGCTCGGTTGAGCGAAGCCTGCCTTGCTGTGGTAATGCTGGGGACGTGGAAACACGGATTGGAGGCATTGCGCCAACGCGGCGCCCGCCTGGTCGATGCGAAGGGTCGTGAACGCGTCTATGCGGTGCGGGTTACGGACGATCCGCTGCAGGTAGCGGGGGCGAAGCAGGCATTGGTCTTGGTCAAATCGTGGCAGACGGAGCGCGTCGCACGTCAACTCAAGGAATGTTTGAGCGCGGAAGGTGTGGCATTAACTCTGCAAAACGGATTGGGGAACAGGGAAAAACTTGCCCACGAGCTGGGCTTTGACCGCGTAGCCCAGGGAACCACAACCAGCGGGGCGACCCTGCTCGGGCCGGGTTTGGTGAGAGCCGGCGGAGAGGGGATCCTTTCGATCGAGCGGCACCGGGCGATCGGCCGACTCGAAGATGCGCTTCGAACCGCCGGATTCAACCTTCAGATGGTCGAGGATGCGTGTTCGCTGATCTGGGGGAAGCTGGTGGTCAACGCGGCGATCAATCCATTGACGGCCCTGTTGAGAATTCCGAACGGTGAATTGTTGGCGCGCACGAATGCGCGGGACGTGATGGCTTCCCTGGCGTGGGAAGCTGCAAACGTGGCGGGGGCAGAGGAGATCCGTCTGCCATTCGAAGACCCGGTAAACGCAGTGGAACAGGTGGCACGGCGTACGGCATCCAATCATTCATCCATGCTGCAGGATGTGCGGCGCGGCGCCCCGACGGAGATCGACGCTATTTGCGGGGAGATCACGCGACATGCCGAGAAACACGGAATTTCAACCCCTTACAATAAAGCCTGCTGGCAGCTGGTGCGTGCCGCCGTGAATTAAAATTGATCCGGTCCTATCGGGTTAACGAGCAGGTGAAATTCTTGGGCAGCACATATCGATTTCATGTGCGCGTATAATCACATGGTATGATTCTCGGAAATTTTTATGCTGAAGGAGGCTCATGCGCAAGGGATTCCTTATCTTGTTAATGGCAATCGCAATGGCATATCCCATTCAGGTTTCTGCCCAAACGGAGATCACGATCGAATCCGTGGAGATCAACCTATGGCCGGAGTACGACAAAGCTGAGATGCTCGTGATCGAATATATCCTGTTGGGGCCGGATACGCGTCTGCCGACCACCCTGGATTTGCGCATCCCCGCCAGGGTGGAATCACCGCACGTGATTGCGGTTGGTCCCTCGCCAGACCAGGTCACGGAGCAGGGGGTAAATTTCTCCTCCCGCACAGAGGGGGAGTGGTCGATCCTTTTCATCGAAGCGACTGGACCGGCCATCCAGTTCGAGTACTACGATCCTGAATTGAGCCGGGAGGGGAATCAACGCTCGTATGCCTTTGAATGGATCAGCGAATATCCGGTTCGCGCGGTCACGTTAACGGTCCAAAAACCGTTCGACGCCATCAACCTTTCCTCCTCGCCGGAATTGCAGGATACCGGGCTCCGTCCGGATCAATTGCAGTATTTTGTTTCGGATCCGATTGCCGTCGCGGCAGGAGAGGCTCTATCCTAGGAATTGAGGTATGAAAAACCATCCGAAACGTTGAGCGTCTCCCGGCTGCAGGTTGAGCCGGTGGAAGTGGACGAGGATACGCCGGGTCGGATTTCTTTCTCCAATTATCTGCCCTATGCAATAGGCGGGTTGGGGGTGATTCTGATCGTTGGAGGCATCGGATACTACTGGCAATCGAGTCGTACCGCCTATGGAAAGCCGCGCCGCAGGACGAGAAGAAGCGGAGGTGATTCGGAGAGCGACGCCGGTGAGGCGTACTGTCATCAGTGCGGTGCCAGAGCGCACGCGGGAGATCGGTTTTGCAGGACCTGCGGAGCACGACTGAGGACCTGATCTGCGCAATTATTCGAAACTCAATCGAGTTTGGGGTGGCGGACGACGTATCAAAACCGCTGATCGGCGAGGGTCAGCGGTTTTGATTTCAACGTGCGGCGCAGCCTATTTTTTCTTTATGTTGACAGCCTGTGCAGGCTTTCGAACGAATAAATAGATGGTCAAGATGACGATCATCCCGACCAGCATCCCCTCGAGTTCGGGAAGCCTGGCGGAAAGTTCAGCCATCCATCCACGCCCGGTGACCGAGGTCTGCCGTTCCAAGGCGGTGATTGCCTGGGTAATTTCGCTGAAATGCAGGTCAACGTACGCCACGCCGGCCAGGGCGAAGATTGTAAACGGCAGAGCGAGGGCAAATGTCCAGAAAACTGCGACGAACGGGATCTTGCGCATTCCAACCTCCTTTCTGGTGTATTGACCTGGGTACAAATCCCTTCACTTTGAGGATAAAAGAAAAAAGCCCGTCGTTCAATAGGCGGGAGGAGCCATTTTTCCCTAGGGCATTTTCCCCAGTTAAGGTTTGATCAGCCCCTTGCGGATCGCGTATTTTACAAGTTCACTGCGGTTGTGCAAACCCAGCTTGCCCATCAGGTTCTCCCGATGGCGGGCGACGGTGTGATAGCTGATCGTCAGGGCTTCGGCAATATCATCGCTCGACCTGCCTTCCGCGAGCATGGCTAGGACCTCCTGTTCCCGCGGAGTGAGCCCGTTCATGGTTTCCTTCTCCATCCCCTCGCTGGCGCGGCTGATAAAGTCTTTGACGAGTAATTTCGTCAAGGTTGGGTAGATGTAAACATCCCCGCGAGAAACAGCGCGGATGGCGTTGATCAGATCGTCCGGCGCTGCACGCTTGGGAACGTACGCGGATGCCCCCGCCTGAAGCATTTCGAAGAAATATTGCTGATCCTCGTGAATGGTCAGGGCGACCACTGCCGTGCCTGGATGAGCTTGCCGGATCAAGCGTGTGACCTCGATGCCGGATATATCCGGCAGGGAGATATCCATGATCACAATGTGCGGATCAAGGGCGGCGGTCATTTTCAACGCCTGTTCACCGGTGTTGGCTTCCCCGAGAATGACCAGATCCTGCTCATTCTCCAACAGCATTCGCAATCCGCTGCGTACAACCGCATGGTCATCCACGAGCAGCAGGCGAATCTTTTCCATTAACTATCCTTCTTCCTGAGCGGGACGGATGCTTCTACGAGAGTGCCCATGCCGGGCTCGGATGTGATAAGACATTCCCCGCCCACCAATCCCGCCCGTTCGATCATCCCCAACAAACCCCAACACGGATGGCCCGGCTTTTTGAATGTTTCTTCCGTGTTGAAACCGCAGCCATTATCCTCCACGCGTATGCGAATTTCCGCGGGATCGAATACAACCAGCAGATTCGCATGATCGGTCTTTGCATGGCGTATGACGTTGGTGATGCATTCCTGGACGATTCGGTAAAGGAGGGTACGCACAACGGAAGGAATGTCCGGCTCGTCGCCGCGGCTTTCGATGTCCACGGTCAGGCGGGCATGTTCCTTCACCTGAAGGCAATACCCTCGCAGGGCGGCCACCAATCCGAAGTCATCCAGCTGGGGTGGATGCAGGCCGGCGATCAGGTTTTGTAGCCCGGTCAATCCGTCATCCACGACGTTCAGCAGTTGGCGTGTCTGGGTCTTGACCCGGTCCAGCCGTTCGGCTGAGACATCCGAGATCGCCCGCAATCCCATTCCCAGAGCGGTTAATGTCTGACCCACTTCATCATGCAGGTCGCGTGCAATTCGTTGACGTTCCGATTCCTGGGCGCGCACCGTGCGGCGCAGGAGTTCGGCGCGCAGGTCCTCGATTCGTTTTTGCTCCAATCGCTGCGCTTCGTTCAGGCTATCGATCTGCCTGCGCGTTTCCTCCTCAAATGCCCGCAGGGTGCTGATGATCGAAACTGCAGCGATACAAGCCATCACGCTGCGGAATAATTGGATCGGGAAACCGGCATACTGCAGGAAGACCTCGGAATTCAGGAATGTGGAGGGAAAAACGATGCTGGGAGAGGCAAATAACTGGCCGATGCCGCCATACAATCCAAACGCCACAGCTGCGATGATTACATCCCTTCCGAAACCTGTCATCCCGGCTTGCAGAAACTTTTGACGCTGAAGTACCAATCCCCAGGAGGTAAGTGCCGCGCCGGGAATGGCCAGGGCGTAACGGGTGTATACATCCGAGGCGATGATCCCCGGCTCGAGTGGTTTGCTAAGGAGCAACCAGATCAAGCCGGTCACCCAGATGGCCGAGATGACACCGATCATCCGCCAGGATTGTCTGCGATGCTCGGGACCGGCGATCAAGTTGGCACCGAAGGCGATCAGGAACAGGAAGGAGATCGCCAGCAGGACCACCCGTGCGTGGCCGACAAAATCATAGATCGGCAGCTCCTGAATGGCCGGATTGATCAGGATGAACATTTCCACCCACTCATGACTGCCGTGCACCAGCCCAAACCCGCCCAGAAAACGCAGGGCTCGGGCGAAATCCATTTTAGAAGAACGGCCTACTTCCAGCATGACGGCCAATCCCATGCTGAAGAAGGATAAACCGTAGAAGAAGTAGACCGTTATGATGTACACGGGATATAGATCAGTTTAGTTCTCGGGCGCTCCTGCGTCTAGCCATTGAACGACCAGGTTGAGTTCCTCGGCGGTGAAATTGGAAAAATGGTCCCCGGATTGGACTTGTACCAAAAGGCTGCCGGCGGAATCGCCGGGTGAGATTACACTGCCATTATCGCCGCCTTTCATGGAGGACGCATACGTGGAAAGATCCAATCCTTCAGGTGCGGCGTCCCCCTCAATGTGGCATCCGGTACATTTGAGCGTGAACAAGGCACCAATGTTGTTGTCGAATGTCGGATCTCCGCTCAGCGTTGGCAGGGGAGGAGTTGGTTCAGGAGGCAGCAACTGGTCCTTGAGGATCTCGCGCAGCGCGGGTGCATCGAAGCCCGCGTAGGTGAAGACACTGCCATGGCAGGCGCTGTTCGAACAAAATGAAGTATTGCTCGTCCCTCCGGGATCTTTTGTGTCGTGACAATTGGAACAGGACGGGCCCAGTGCCTGGTTATGCAGGCTGATCCAATTCGGATTGAGATGCGATTCGGGTTCCGGTCCACGGCTGATCTCAATATTAGTGACAAAGTCCTCGCTTCCGGCAACCACCGGGATGGAATGGCACAAGTTGCATTCGAGGCGAATGGACTTCTCCTCCCCATTCAAGTGCTTTCCGTCATGACAGCGGAAACATCCGGGTGAATTTATGTGACCGAGGTTGTTCGGATGCGTTGTCCAGTCGATCTTCTGATCGATGAATGCCAAGCGGTCGTATATGGCCTGAATTTCTGTAACCGCTTGTTGGATCTTGGCACTATTCTGGCTGTAATAATCGTTGAGATTGCGTTTGTAGTCGTTTTCGATGTCGGTGATGGCTTGCAAGGCTTGGCTGCGTGTGGCATACGATGCCGTCAGGACCTCCACAGCCTTGCTGCGAATTCGAGGTATGCCGGGGTCGATCAAGCCGCGAGACATGGAAAGGTCAACTGATTCCGAGGGATACATGAACTCATGTGTCACACGGTTGTGGCAGGTGATACAGTCGATCGGTTTAAGTTGATCCTCATCCACGGTCGTTGGATCAAAGCCGGATTCAACATCCACATAATCCGAATAGGTGCCATCCTCGTTGTATACGCGGACGAAGGGGATCTCCTGATTTAATTCATCCTCGGAGGAATATAGGACCTTGTTCGTGATATGCCAGTGGATCCCAAGGCCAAGCCCTTCGCGTTTATCGCCGCCGCCTGTTTTCAGGGGG